>NZ_CP046176.1:300000-525000 GCF_013009555.1 Phocaeicola dorei
TTTTTGAATATAAGTATGTCCGTCAGTCTGCGTCCCTTTTACAGCAATGAAAATATGACCAGGCTCTATCAGGCGCGAGTCCATGTTTATTCCCGAAATCTCTTGGGCCATATCACCTATGATTTCATTGACTGTTATTCCTTTAATAATCTTTTCCAGTTTCATATTCTTCCTGTTACACTGTTAATTTAATCGTAATTGTATGGTCTGTCCTTTGCGCAAAGTGTTGCCGGCCGGGATACTTTGTGACTTCACTTTACCGATGCCGGTAATGCGGGCTTTCAATCCCATGCTTTCAAGTAGATAGACAGCATCCTTTGCGCCCATACCAATAACACTTGGTACAAGTTTATTGTTAATGTCTTTTTTGTTGAATAATACATTGTCCGGATTACTAGTCACATTTCCCCATACCGGTTTGCCTTCGGTTGATTGTTCCGAAACTCCGGATGAATTTACATTTATCCGGTTCAGTACATAATGCGCCGCACTTATATCCCCGTTTTTCACATCCGGAATAAGGATAGAAGTTGAGTCTTTTGCTTCTTTCAAATCTTGTGCCAGATGTTTGGCAAATACGCGTTCGGCAATTTTACTGAACACGCTGCCGGCCATCAAACCACCCGAGGCGGGGAGTCCAGGTTTCTGGATGGCTACAATGCAACTGTATTTAGGCGCTTCTGAAGGAAAATATCCACAGAAACTTACCAAATAACGGCGTGTGCCATTAGTGTATCCGGCTTTCCCTTGTGAAACCTGTGCAGTACCGGTTTTCCCGGATACATGGAATTGCTTGGATCCTGCTTTCTTTCCCAGCCCTTCGCTGACAACTTTTTCCAAAATTGTTTGTATCTCGCTGATAGCCTTGGGGGAAGCGATGGCCGGGTTGAGTATTTCAGGAGCAATATCTTCCACCACCTGCCCGTCTTTGACTATTGATTTCACAAAACGAGGCTTGACCATTACTCCGTTATTGGCTATAGCATTATAAAATGCCAGTGTATTGATGGGGGGAATTTGGGTTTCATAGCCAATAGACATCCATGCCAGTGCAGTACGTGACCAATTGCTCAAGTCTTTGTTGGGGATGCGGATGTTCGGCTTGCCGGCACCGGGAATATCGAGATCTAACGGAGTGGCAATGCCTACTCGATGCAGTCCGCGTACAAACTTTTCCGGATTATCATGATAATGATCATCGATCAACCGTGATACACCGATGTTTGAGGACACCATCAATGATTTTGTTGTGTTGATAGTGCCGTAGCCTCCACGATGCCAGTTGTGGTCTTTCATATAGCGACCGTGCATCATATAGACTCCGTTACCGGTTTCTACCACCGTTTCCGGAGTGATGACTCCGTCGTCCAGTGCTACCAGTATGGATGCGGTTTTGAAAGTAGAGCCTGGCTCCATCATGTCTGAGATGGCGTTATTGCGTATTTCTCTGTAAATGCCGTCATTACATTTGGTCATGTTGACGATAGCTTTGATGTCTCCCGTCTGCACTTCCATCAGAATAGCGACGCCTACAGTGGCGTTGATTTCTTTCAATTCATCTACCAATGCTTTTTCTGCGATGTCTTGCATACCTACATCAATGGTTGTAATGATATCACAGCCATCTACAGGAGGGATGTCTACAATGTTCAGGTATTTGTTCATTACCTTTTGACGATGAGTGATACCGTTTCTGCCTTTTAATATGGAATCGTATGAAAGTTCCAGCCCGTTCTTTGCACCTTGTTCTATATCAGGAAACATATCTCCCAATGTACGCATAGCTAGTGAGCCGAAAGGCTTTTTCCGCTGATTGAATGCCTGTTCATGGAATCCGCCTTTGTATTTGTTCAGATTAAATACGGGCAGACGTTTTGCTTCTTTATATTGTATATAAGAAATGCGTTTGGGGTAGAGTAGCCAACTGCGGCTCTCTTTTTTTCTTCCGTTTTTGATGTGCTGCTTGAAAAAGGCGGCACTTTTATCAGGGAATATTTCATGTAATCCTTTGCAGATTGTGTCAAGATTTGCATAAAGAACTGAGTCTTTGATATGTTGTAGCTTCAGCCGTGTCTTTTCCTCTTCTTCGGTTTCGCCCTTCCTCTTATTTATCATGAAGTCCATGTAAATCTTATATTCGGGAAGGCTGCTTGCCATCAGCTGGCCGTCGGATGAGATGATGTTGCCACGGGTAGGACGTACGGTGACGTTTTCTTTTACAAAACGGTCGGCTACGTCTTTCCAGTATTGACGCTCGGCAAACATGATGACACCGGCTTTGCAGATAATGGCAATGCCTATCAACACCATGACCAGGATGATGAAGGAGAAGCGGAGCATTATGTTTTTTTGGTTGGGCATCATGGGCTTAGTCTTTCTTTATTAAATAAGGACGGTTGGTAGCCGTTTGTAAGGGGCTGTCTTCCGTCGAAATATATTCTTCAATACGTGATTGGCGGCTCTTTTCCATCAGTTCGGAAGAACGTGTCAATGCATCGTATTTGATATCGATCAAATCTTTTTTCAACTTATCAATTTCAATGAGTTCCTGTTGACTGCTATAACGGTTGTCTATGTATAGTACAGTCAGGATCATGATGAGAATCAGCAAACGGGTTTGTCTTTTGAAGAAGTCGTTTGCAAGGATATCTCCTCCCAATATGCTGCGGATAGACATGTGCTTGGGCGAAGCAGATTGTCCGTCTTTAGGTTGTTGTGCATTTTGTTTCAGTTCTTCTTCCATCTCGTTATCTCTTTTCTGCAATTCTCAACTTGGCGCTTCGGGAGCGCGGATTGCATGTCACTTCTTCGTTGCCGGCAACAATAACTTTGCTGTTGACTAATTTGAAAGGTGTCTGTACATTACCAAAGAAATCCTGTTCGGCCTTGCCTTCTATGTTTCCGGTTTTCATGATATTTTTTACCATGCGGTCCTCTAAGGAATGATAGGTGATTACTACCAGTCTGCCTCCCGGTTTCAGTGCTTTGGCTGCTGCATAAAGCATTTCTTTCAATGCTTCCATTTCCTGATTTACCTCTATACGTAAAGCTTGGAACACCTTTGCGAGTTCTTTTTTTTCACGTTCCCGCCCAAAAAGCGGTTTGATGACTTCAAGAAAATCACCGATGGTGATAATTTGTTTTACCCCTCGTGCTTTAACGATGGTTGATGCCAGTTTGTGGCTGTTCTTTAATTCACCATATAAATAGAAAATATTAGCCAAACGTTCTTCGTCATAGGTATTCACCACATCTGCTGCTGTCATGCCTGCACGTTTGTTCATCCGCATGTCCAATTTGCCCTCGAAACGGAATGAGAATCCGCGTTCGGAGTCGTCAAAGTGATGTGAGGAAACTCCTAGATCGGCCAAAATGGCATCTACCTCTTCCACGTCATAATAACGCAGAAAGTTGGAAAGGTAGCGGAAGTTACTACGCACAAAAGTGAAGCGGCTGTCGCTTACAATATTTTTCTCGGCATCTTCATCTTGGTCAAAACTATATAGATGCGCGGTGCTATCCAGCCGGCTTAGAATTTCCTTGGAATGTCCTCCGCCACCGAAAGTGGCGTCTACATAAATACCTCCGGGTTGAATGTTCATTCCGTCTACGCTCTCGTTTAATAATACCGGTATATGATATATCTGTTTTGCTTCACTCATTCTATTTCTACGTTGTTATTAGTTCCCATAATTTCTTCCAATTCTTTTCCAAAGTCCTCCGGCGTGATGAAGGGTTTGTCTGCTAGTTCTTTAGACCAGATTTCTATAGTGTCGTCCAATCCGATAAAGCGTACATCTTGCTGTATTTTAGCTAATTTCAAATATCGTTTTGGAATCAGAAAGCGCCCGTTTCCATCCAATGTGATAACTTCTACATCCGAAACGAACTGACGGAAAATCATTTGGTGTTTGGAATTCCAACGATTGAGCTTACAACGTAGTTCATTCATTTGTTCGTTCCACACATTTTCGGGGTAAAGAACCAGACAGTCTTGGTAGGTGTCTTTGCGTAAAATCAAGCATTCTTGGGAGGCAGCTTGTAACTGCTTCCTAAATACGGCAGGCAGGAACACTCTGCCTTTTGCGTCCGTCTTTGCTTCAGAATTCCCAAGAAATCGCATATCTACACCTTATTATATTGTTCAAGGTGTAAAATTACACAATTCCCCACAATTCCCCACAATATTTTAAGAAAATATTTCGAGAAGTTTTCAACAGGCTGTTAATGTAGCTAGTAGCTTGGTAAACAGTACGTTTAAATTTAATGATTTTATGATAAAAAATAATGGAAAGAGTTGGCTGTCGGAGGTTGAAAAACGAAACCAAACTATTGCACATTCGTTTTTATTTTGCGCAAAAATGAAAGAATTTGTATAGTTTCATATACAAAAACTCTTAATTTCTTTAGAGATTAAGAGTTTTTTCTGTCATAAATTGCCAATATAAAAAAAGATAAGTTACTTTTGCATGGAAAAGAACGTTTGCAAAATGACTGACGACTCTATATTTTTAATCGACATAGAAAAGATATTGAAAACGAAAGCCGGGAAAAAATATAAATATATTCCCCGTTTTGTCGTTTCGTACCTGAAGCGTATTGTGCATCAGGATGAACTGAATGTCTTTTTAAAAGACTCCAAAAATAAAGTCGGAGTTGACTTTCTGGAAGCTTGTATGGAGTTCCTAGATGCAAAAGTGGAGATAAAAGGTTTGGAAAACTTGCCTGAAAACGGTAAATGTACTTTTGTTAGCAATCACCCGCTGGGAGGACAGGATGGAGTTGCTTTGGGGTATATATTGGGAAAACATTACAATGGTAATGTACGCTATTTGGTCAATGATTTGTTGATGAATTTGCATGGTTTGGCTCCTTTGTGTATTCCTATCAATAAAACAGGCTCGCAATCCAGGGATTTCCCAAAGATGGTAGAGGCAGGGTTTGCCTCGGATAATCATATCATTATGTTTCCTGCGGGGTTATGTTCCCGTAGACAGGGTGGGGAAATCAAGGATTTGGAATGGAAAAAGACATTTGTCACTAAAAGTATTGAAACGCATCGTGATGTGGTACCTTTGCACTTTGAGGGCCGGAATTCAGACTTTTTCTATAATTTGGCAAATATATGTAAGGCCCTTGGCATTAAGTTTAATATTGCTATGCTTTACTTGGCAGATGAAATGTTGAAAAATCGTCATAAAACCTTTACCTTGACCATTGGAAAACCCATTCCTTGGCAAACTTTCGACAAGACAAAGACCCCGGCTCAGTGGGCGCAGTTTGTAAAAGATGTAGTCTACAAGCTATAATGGACAAAAGAGAGAATAAAAGATATGGAAGAAATTATTGCACCGATTAGCAAAGAGATTCTCAAGGCGGAACTTTCCGAGGATAAACGCCTGAGGTTTACGAATAAAAGTCATAATGAAATTTATGTCATTACGCATCAGGATTCGCCAAATGTGATGAAGGAGATTGGCCGGTTAAGGGAAATAGCCTTTCGTGCTGCAGGTGGCGGAACAGGAAAGGCGATGGATATCGATGAATATGACGTGATGGAAAATCCCTATAAGCAATTAGTTGTATGGAATCCTGAAGCGGAGGAGATTTTGGGAGGCTATCGTTATCTCTTGGGGGATGAGGTGCAATTTGATGAACATGGAAAGCCTTTGCTGGCTACTGCTCACATGTTTAATTTCTCGGAAGTTTTTTTGAAAAAATATTTGCCTTATACGGTGGAGTTGGGGCGTTCGTTCGTTACATTAGAGTACCAGTCAACCCGTGCCGGTTCCAAGGGATTGTTTGCTTTGGATAATTTGTGGGATGGTTTGGGTGCATTAACCGTGATTAAGCCTAATGTGAAATATTTTTTTGGTAAGATGACTATGTATCCTAGTTATCATCGTCAGGGGCGTGATATGATATTATACTTCCTGAATAAACATTTTGGTGATAAAGATAAGTTGATAACTCCGATGAAACCGCTGGAAATAGAAACAGATAAGAAAATGTTGGAAAATCTTTTCTGTTATGATTCTTTTAAAGAAGACTACAAGATTTTGAATACGGAAGTGCGTAAGCTGGGATATAATATTCCTCCTTTGGTCAACGCATACATGAGTCTGTCTCCTACGATGCGTATGTTTGGAACAGCGATTAATTATGGATTCGGAGATGTGGAGGAAACCGGAATTCTGATTGCGGTAAATGAAATCCTGGAAGACAAACGGGTGCGCCATATCGAATCGTTTGTAAAGCAACATCCTGAAGCTTTGAAAATAACTTCAGGCGCTCATCCCATACTGACCAAATAATCGGACTAATAGTAATATTGGGGGAAACATTGTCAGGTGCAGATAAAATTTACAGGATTCATCTTGCTCGCATCTGACAATGTTTTTATTATACTGCCGGCAGACTGTTGCCTTTGATCTTCCGGTAGAGGTCGAGCGCATATACGTCTGTCATGCCCGATATGTAATCCAGCACAGCTTGAATTTTTCCATATAAAGTAGGTGCGTTGACATTGTACTGTCCGGATACGCGATTGATCAGTAGTTGTGAATACGCTTTTTCCGGAGAGCGCACTGCATTGATCATCAGGTCAATCAAGGTACTGATAACTCTGAACCCTGCCAATTCTATGTCCAGTACATCACTGGAACGATAGATTCTTTGCAAGGCAATTGCAGAACAATTCTCATAGGCCTCTTTCAATGGACTGCAAATGTGCTTTATCAGTGCGCCTTCAAACTCCCCGGCTAATATCTTTTTTTCATTTTCAGTAAATACTCTTGTGCATTCCTTTATTAGTGCACCGATGACCGAAGAACGTAAATAAGCTATCTGTTCATTGACGTCTGTTACAATCCGGCAAACTTCTTCAATGCGTTTTTTTCTTTTCTCATCAAAGAACAGCATATACAGTCCTTTGGTTTCATCATGTGTCAGAAGTTTTAATTTATGCGCGTCTTCTATGTCCATCATCTGATAACAAATATCATCCGCGGCTTCTACCAGGTAGACTAACGGATGGCGTGCGTAGCGTAAAGGCTCATCCGGCTTGCTGAGCTGGATGATGCCTAATTCTCTGGCTATTTTCTGATAATCAGCCTCTTCGCTTAAGAAGAAACCGAATTTTGATTTCTTTCCTGCCAATTGTGAGGAAAAAGGATATTTTACGATGGACGCCAATGTGGAGTAGGTCATTACGAATCCTCCTTTCCGTCTTCCTTCAAATTGGTGGGTAAGGATGCGGAATGCATTGGCATTTCCTTCGAAGTGGGTTAAATCATCCCATTCCATCGGTGAAAGTTCTTTTTTCAATGCCATTCCTTGTCCTTCCGAGAAGTAAGTTGAAATGGCTTTTTCTCCCGAATGGCCGAAAGGTGGGTTTCCCAGATCGTGTGCCAGACATGCGGCTGAAACGATAGAACCTATTTCCGATATATGGGAGTCGACCAAGTCTGGGTGCTTTTTCAGAAGCTGGTTGGCGACATCGTTTCCTAAAGAACGTCCTACACAAGACACCTCAAGGCTGTGAGTCAACCGGTTGTGTACGAATACGCTACCCGGTAAAGGAAATACTTGAGTTTTGTTTTGCAAACGGCGAAAAGGTGCTGAGAAGATGAGACGGTCATAATCGCGTTGGAATTCGGAACGGTCATCTTTACGGGCCTCGTGCAGTTCTTCCATGCCGAAGCGTTTATTTGATATTAATTGTTTCCAGTTCATAATTCAGGCTTTATCTGTTTGCAAAAGTAAGAAACTTCCGTTTAAAAAACTGTAAACGCTTAGATAAATCCATCTAAATGTGTAAATTCGCACTTTATTAATCATGTGGTAATGTGCTGATTTGTTAATATGCCAATTGGCTGCGCCAGGTCTGGACTGTGCTTGTTGTCTGCAAATTATTAGCATTGCCACATAAGCATATTGATAAATTGTTAAAATTATGAAAATACAGGTAATCAATAAATCAAAACATGCTTTACCCGAGTATGCTACCGGGCAATCGGCAGGGATGGATATCCGTGCTAATCTTGACGAACCGATTGTGCTGAAACCCTTGCAACGTTGTTTGGTTCCTACGGGACTTTATATCGCATTGCCTGAAGGTTTTGAAGCGCAAATCCGTCCACGTAGCGGGCTGGCTATTAAGAAAGGCATCGGAGTCCTGAATTCTCCGGGCACAATTGATGCCGATTATCGTGGTGAAATTTGTATTATCCTGGTCAATTTGTCATCTGAGGATTTTATGATAGAAGATGGGGAGCGCATTGCGCAAATGGTTGTAGCCCGTCACGAACATGCCGAATGGCAGGAAGTGGAGGTGTTGGACGAAACGGAACGTGGTGCAGGTGGCTTTGGACATACCGGAAA
Source organism: Phocaeicola dorei (assembly GCF_013009555.1). Lineage (NCBI taxonomy): Bacteria > Pseudomonadati > Bacteroidota > Bacteroidia > Bacteroidales > Bacteroidaceae > Phocaeicola > Phocaeicola dorei. The sequence continues at coordinate 308,383 of NZ_CP046176.1, forward strand.
AAAGTAAAAGGAAACAATGAATAGAAGATTGAAATATGTGCCCATGCTATGTGTATGTCTGATAGGCATGCTTGTTTCATGCGGTACGGTGAAGAGAACTTCCGGGGTGTCCGGAAATAAAACTGTTGTGGAGGAAAAGGATCCGCTTACTCCGGAGCAACGTCGTAAATACGACTATTTCTTTTTGGAAGCGCTCCGGATGAAAGAAAAAGGTGACTTGGATGCGGCTTTCGAAATGTATAGTCACTGTTTGGACATTTATCCACAAGGAGCTGCTACTTTGTTCGAGATTTCCCGGTTCCATATGTTTCTCAATCAGCCGGAAAAAGGGGAGGAGGCTTTGAAGAAGGCAGTGGATGCCGACCCTAAGAGTTTTTGGTACAAGCAAACTTTGGCAGCCTATTATCAAGGTAAGGGAAATTACCCGAAAGCCATTTATGTTTATGAGGATATGGCGAGTCAGTTCCCCTCACGTCTGGAACCGTTGATGGCTTTGATTGATCTCTATACCCGTACCAAGGATTATCAGCAGGTAGTTAATACATTGAACCGCCTTGAAGCCTTGGATGGGAAGTCTGAACAAATCAGCATGGAGAAATTCCGCATGTATCTGGCCATGAACAATGATCAGCAGGCATTTACGGAGATTGAGAATTTGGCGAAAGAATATCCATATGACATGCGTTATCTTACCATTTTGGGAGATGTCTATCTGAACAACGGTAAGGAAGAAGAAGCATACGAAACTTATCAGAAAGTATTGAAGGAAGAACCGGGCTATGCGCCGGCGTTGCTTTCTATGGCTTCTTATTACGAGAAAAAAGGGCAGGATAGTTTGTATCAGGTACAGTTGGATACTATTTTGCTGAATGATAATGTGGATAGCGATACAAAGATGAACATTATGCGCCAGCTTATTCTGCGTTCTGAGCAAACAAACAAGGACAGTACGAAAATAGCAGGCCTGTTTACTTCTATATTGAAGGAAAAACAAGAGAATGCAGATATCGCTATGTTGGCGGCCCAATATCTTCTGACGAAAAAGATGGATAAAGAGGCAACCCCTGTTTTGCACCAAGTGCTTGAAATTGATCCGGAAAATACGCCGGCACGCTTGCAGCTGTTGAGCTTTGCCATTCGTGAGCAGAATATGGATGAAGTAATCAAATTATGTGCTCCTGCTTTGGAATATACTCCGGATGTATTGGAATTCTACTATTATATGGGATTGGCCTATCATCAGAAGGAGAAAACAGACGAGGCATTGGAGGTTTTTAAAAAAGGAGTGAATCAAGTAACAGATAAAAGCAATAAGGATATCGTTTCTGATTTCTATGCCATTATGGGGGATCTTTATCATATAAAGAAGATGAATGTGGAGGCATATGCCGCATACGATTCCGCTTTGGTTTATAAGGAAAACAATATAGGGGCCTTGAATAATTATGCCTATTACCTGTCTGTAGAGCGTAAAAACCTGGATAAAGCGGAAGAAATGAGTTACCGTACCGTAAAGGCCGAACCTACCAATGGTACGTATCTGGATACCTATGCCTGGATACTTTTTGAGAAAGGTAAATATGTAGAAGCAAAAATTTACATTGACCAGGCTATGCAGAATGATGGAAGTAAAAGTTCCGTTGTTGTAGAGCATTGTGGAGATATTTACTACATGAATGGAGATCGTGAAAAGGCTTTGGAATATTGGCAACAAGCGGAAAAATTATCCAAGGAGCCTCCTCAAGAAGGTAGTGAAGAACGTAGTGAAAAGGAATTGAACTTATTGAGAAAGAAGATTGTACAAAAGAAATACTTTGCAGAATGATGAAACGTGTCTGTTTTTATTTGTTTAGTGCTTTGCTGATTATATTTATTTCTTCATGTTCATCTACCCGGAGTATGAAGAAAGGGGTATCTATTGGCAATTTATCCGAGTCGGAATATATGGAAGAGCTGATTAGCCGTTCTCCGGGATGGGATGCAATTACTGCGAAAATGTCATTGGCCGTTGACTTGAACGGTAAAGGACCGACTAAAGTAAATGGTACGTTGCGCATGAAACGTGATGAAGTAATCCAGCTTTCTATCGCTCCATTTTTGGGTATTGAAGTGGCACGTGCTGAAATATCTCCGGACGGAGTTTTAGTGATGGATCGTATGAACAAACGTTATGTACAAGTCCCTTTTGATGAATTGAAAAATCTGGCAAAGGCTGATTTGGATTTTCATACTTTGCAGGCCTTGTTTATGAATGAAATTTTTCTTCCGGGAAAAAAGGTGCTGACTGTCCGTGATATTTCGTCCTTTGCTGTGCGTCCTGAAAACGAAAATGCATTAATAGAAGTAAAAAACGGCAAACATTTCGCCTACCGTTTTCGTACCAATACAAATGATGGGCTGCTGAAAGAAAGTCATATCGGCTTGTCCGGTACCCGGTACGGGATAAATTGGCGTTATGATAAGTTTCGTCCGTTGGAGCAGAAACAATTTCCGGCGTCTATGACAGTGTCTTTTGAAGGAGCGAAGCAACCGGTTACGGCAGTGTTCGAACTTTCCCGACTTTCTACAAACAAAGATTGGGAAAGTCACACTGAAGTGCCTCAAAAATACGAAAAGATAGAATTGCAAGATTTGCTAAAACAGCTTATTAAATAATGAAACGTATCTTCTTATTACTCATAGCCTGTTGCTTTTTAAGTACTCTTTTAGCGCAAAGTACTCGGAAAATAAGGGAGCTTGAAGCCAAACGGAAGGAACTTCATCAGCAGATTGCCGAGTCTGAAACTCTGTTGCAATCTACCAAAAAGGATGTGAAAAGCCAGTTGGATAACCTTGCTTTACTGACAGGTCAGATTGAGGAGAGAAGAAAATATATCAATACCATAGAGAGTGATGTTCATATATTGACAAGTGAGATCGCCTCTTTGCAGAAGCAACTGAATAAACTTCAGCGTGATTTGAAAGACAAGAAGCAGAAGTATGAGATTTCGGTGCAATATATGTATCGTAACAAGTCTGTTCAAGAGAAATTAATGTTTATTTTTTCTGCCGAGAACTTGAGCCAGACTTACCGTCGTATGCGTTATGTGCAGGAATATGCAAACTTCCAGCGTCTTCAGGGAATGGAGATAGAACGTAAGCAGAAGCAAATTGCCGCTAAAAAAAGAGAAGTGGAACAAACTAAGAATGCCAAACAGAATCTTTTAAAACAAGGTGAGGCCGAAAAGATCAAACTGGAAATTCAGGAAAAGGAACGGCAGACTCTTTTAGCGAATCTGCAAAAGAAGCAGAAAGGTATACAAAACGAAATAAGGAAGAAAAAACGTTCAGCAGAGCAATTGAATGCCCAAATTGATCGTTTGATTGAGATTGAAATAGAGAAAGCTAGAAAACGTGCGGAGGAAGAAGCCCGTAGGAAAGCCGCTGCTGAGGCTGCCGCAAAGGCTGCTGCAGCTAAGAAAGCGGAAAATAAAACTACGGGAGGGGTAACCCGCTCTAAATCTACGGAAAAAAATGAGGACACAAGGAAGGCCGCTCCGGTGGAGAAGTTCAGTCTGAACAATGAGGACCGTCAACTGTCGGGTAGTTTTGAACGTAATCGAGGTATTTTGCCGGTTCCCATTACCGGCCCATACGTGATTGTCAGCCATTACGGACAGTATGCCGTAGATGGTTTGCGTAATGTGAAGCTGGATAATAAAGGGATTGATATCAAAGGTAAACCGGGAGCACAGGCACGCGCCGTTTTTGATGGAGAAGTTTCGGCCATTTTCCAATATAATGGCTTGAACAATATATTGGTGCGTCATGGTAATTATATCTCCGTCTATTGCAACCTTTCTTCCGTATCGGTTTCTAAAGGCAGCAAAGTCAATACACGTACTGTTCTTGGAACTATCCATACAGATAGTTCGGGTAATACGGTCTTGCATTTTCAACTTCGTAAGGAAACGGCTAAACTTAATCCGGAATTATGGTTGGGAAGATGAAAAAGATAAGTTTTCTTTTTGTATTTCTGTACTTTATTACTTTGTTGTTTGTCGTAGCTTGTTCGGAAACTGGAGAGCTTCCTGTAGCTCCTGTTCCTGAAATTCCTTCCATTACTATCCCTTCCACGGAAAATACCCGGCTTGTTTTCACTTCGGACGGAGGGGAGGATACCCTTGCTTTTATTGCAACAACAGGATGGTCTGTTGCTATAAAGACTGCTGATTTGGCTGGAGATTGGTTAGCTGTGTCACCGTTAACCGGTAATAAGGGGGATAATGAACTTATTATTACATTGGCTTCCAATCCCTCTGCCGAGGATAGAGAAGGTGAAGTGATAATTCAGTGTGGAGAAGTTGCGGATACTGTTATCGTCCGTCAAAATTTCAATTATCTGGCAACTCTTTCTAAAGATGGTGATGTAAGAACTTGGCAAGAACATACGAAAGGGTGGGGAATTAATCTTGTAATGATGGGAGACGGGTTTGTGGAAATGGATATGGGGAGAGGTGGAAAATACGAGGTAATGATGCAAAAGGCGATGGATTCCTATTTTTCTGTGGAGCCGATGCATTCTTTACGGGAGTATTTTGATGTTTATAGTGTCACTGTTGTTTCAGTATCCGACAGCATTGGCGGTGGAACAGCTCTAGGAACTACTTTTACAGGAGGCACTTCCATAAAAGGCGATAATGAAAAATGTAAGCAATATGCTACTAAAGTGCCTCTGTTGGGTAATTCTGTTAGAAATACACCGATGATTGTAGTCATGAATAGTCCTCGCTATGCCGGTACCACCTATATGCATTCTTTGGGCTATTCCATAGCATTCTGTCCTTATGTGGATAATGATGATGAACGTTTTGCACAGATTATTCATCATGAAGCAGTGGGGCATGGCTTCGGATATTTGGGAGATGAATATGATGATGTGTATGACGGTGAAATCCCGTCAAATGTTATGGCGGAACTAAAAGAAATTGCAGACCGGTATGGATGGTATTCTAACATTGATTTCACTCCGGATATAACGAAAGTGAAATGGAATTATTTTATCTCTGACAAACGTTATGTTAATGAAAGACTGGGAGCATGGGAAGGAGCATACGGATATCGGTCAGGTGTCTGGCGTCCGACGAATATCAGTATCATGCTCTATAATGTCGGCGGTTTTAATGCTCCTTGCCGGGAGGCTATTTATCGTCGTGTCATGAAACTGGCTGGTGAAAGCTATAGTCGTGATAAGTTCCTTGAATATGATGCAGTAAACCGGAAGTCTGCATTAAAGCGTATGAATGCTGGAAGTGTAGATCGGAATCACTTTATTCCTTTAGCATCTCCTGTTATTATAGATTGATTCTCTTTCTCTGTATCTTTTTGATATGTAGTACTGGGTAACTTTCTGTATAATAGCTATTAAAGTATAAATATGTATTTGAGGAACGGTTATTTTCCGTTTTAAAACTTGTCTGCCCTTTCGAAGAGAATGAAAAAAACATTTATTATTAAAAATAAATCTCCAATTAGTTTTGAGTTCAAGTCTAATTGCGTACATTTGTCCCCTGCATTAAGTATCCTCATAGAAGTACATTAATACTTTTCCAACTTATTCTTTAGTGATGATGGTAGAATCGTTTGTCTCTCTGTAAGATTCCTAATAGCAAAACGTACTTATTTTTTTATTAAAACATTTATTTTAAAATGAACATTTTTATTGCAGGGCTTAACTATAATATGAGTGAAGCCGAACTTGGAGAATTATTTGCAGAGTATGGTGAAGTTGTTTCTGTTAAGATTATAATGGACAGAGAGACCGGTCGTTCTAAGGGATATGGTTTTGTTGAAATGGCTGATGATGAAGCTGGAGATAAAGCGATTGCAGCTCTTAATGAAGTTGACATGGATGGAAAAACTCTTTCTGTGTCAATAGCGCGTCCTAGAGAAGAACGTCCGCGTCGTAGTTATGGCAACAATGGTGGTGGTTATCGTGGTGGTAACAACAGTCGTGGTGGTGGCTACGGTGGTGGTCGCGGAGACAATGGCTATGGAGGTGGCAGAAACAGATATTAATCTGTATCTCTATAAAATATAAAGAAACCTGCTTTGGACATTTGAAATGCTGAGGCAGGTTTTTATAGTGCCTTTTCAGGATATAAAATTAATTTTCTCAATTTTTTCTTCAGATTTTTATGGTTGTCTAAAAATCTTGTTTCCAATTGTTTGTTATGAAATCTTTCCATTTTAATATCTTCGTTCGGATATAAATCCTTTAGTTTCCAAGGTAGAGACTATATCCGACTGTTTGTTTTTGTTCTGGTATTTCATTTCGGTGGTATTCGGATTTCCCTATCCGGATTATCTTGTTCATTTTTTGTGGATTTTAAAAATCGTTTTATCATCTGGGTTAATGTTTTCTTCCTTTAGGTTAAATCATTTTTATAAGTATGGTTTACATAGTTAATTCTTAGTTATAATATGAGTTGGTCCTTCAAAAGTGTCTTTCAAAAGGCTTTGGCTGTCGGCTAGAAACGACTTAATCTTTCTTTTGTTTATGGCAAACGGAAGATATTCCTTTGGGGAATAACATCTCTATGAATGCCTTTTGTAATAGTAAAGAGGATAAAAACGGTTATTTATTAAGCATTATCAATAATTTCCACATACATTCCAGGGACTTCTTTTTATCTTTATAAAAAGGCTATAAGTATTATGCGTGTTATATTCAACTTTATTCTGGATTATTTCAACAGGAAAGAAAATGATTTAGTATAGAGAGATTGTTAGCTTTTCTAGAAAATAGACTCCTGTGTTTGTGTTGTCAATAGTTCTAGTGCCTTGATTCCCATAACGGAATTTCCTTTTTGATTCAATCTCGGGCTCCACACTGCAACTGAATATCGTAGTGGGTAAACTGCGGCTATACCGCCTCCCACACCACTTTTCCCCGGAAGGCCTACCAGATAAGAAAATTCTCCTGCTTCGTCATAGAACCCACATGTTTGCATGATGGCATTGATACGTTTCACTTGAGAGGCGGTCAGTGTGATTCCTTCGAATGTAAAAGCTTGTTTATGGTTGGCAAACGGCAAAAAGGCTTTGGATAAATCATAACAACTCATTTCTATGGAGCATTGAAGGAAATAGAAATGAAGTACACGTTCTATGTCATTGTCGATGTTATGATGATATTTCAACAGGTTGGTGATTGCCGCATTCAGATAACCGTTTTCACGTTCGGACAGGGCTACTTCTTCATTATAATGGATCTGGTTATTCCCGCTGATTGAGTGGACGAAACGAAGATATTCTTCTTCGGGGTATTTCAAATGGTTCAGCAGGATATCAGTCATTACAATGGCTCCGGCGTTAATAAAGGGATTCCGAGGAATTCCTTTTTCTACCTCCAGTTGTACTAATGAGTTGAAAGCTGTTCCCGAAGGTTCTTTACCTACTCTTTTCCATAGATTATCTCCTTCAAGACTCAAACACATGGCAAGTGAAAAGACTTTCGAAATACTTTGGATGGAAAAGCCGGTGATGGCTTCTCCATGCATGAAAGTTTTGTTTTGTATCGTATGGATGCACATTCCGAATTGATCTGGGTTGATTTTGGCAAGTGCCGGAATGTAATCAGCCTGTTTGCCAATAGAGGCGTAGGGCTGGATTTTTTGATAGATGTCTTTTAGAATCTGTTGATAATCCATGATTTGGACGTTTTTATTTTTCTGTATAGTCACCATTGGCTTTGATGAGTTCGATCAACTTCTCAACAGCCTGGTCTTCGGGAATGTTTTTTTCTATACATTCTTTCTTTTTATAGAGGCTGATTTTTCCACGACCGGCACCTACATAGCCATAGTCGGCATCCGCCATTTCGCCGGGACCATTGACAATACAGCCCATAATGCCGATTTTCAGACCTTTCAAATGCGAGGTGGCTGCTTTGATGCGGGCAATCGTAGACTCTAAATCATATAAGGTACGACCACAGCCCGGACATGAAATGTATTCCGTTTTGCTGGTTCGGATTCTGCCGGCTTGCAGGATACTAAATGCAGTGGTGTCTACCGCTATATGACTCAAAGAACCTTGGTTGTACAAGAAGATGCCGTCACAGAGTCCGTCAAAAATTAGTGCACCCATATCAGCTGCCGCTTTGATTTGCAGATCTTCAGTTTTCGTTTCCTGATAGTATTGGAAGAATACGACCGGATTTTCTAAACCTTCATTCATCAGTTCGTGTGTCATGGCACGATATTCGCCGAGGCGGTTGGGATGATTGCTTTGGGCGATGATTACCACCTCGGGATGCAGTTTGAGGGCTGCGATTACTTCGTCATTCATAGCCATATAGGGCAGGAACAGGAATTTTAGATCGGAAACCGTGTGATGTAATTCTATCATCTGCTGGTAGTTGAATGCCGGATAGACATTTTTGTCTTCTGGATTCCATGCATTGGCATCCACTAGATAGGCTATATTGTTATCTCGTGAATTGGGTACACTTCCACCGCAATAAATATAGTCAGGTTTGAATTGAGGATTGGTTTCGAAAGACCCTTCCAGACGTTCGGCTATTACTACAGGAGGATTATCCCCTCCAATATTCCGGACGGCCTTAGTCTTCCGGCGGCCCGGAGATAGGTAGTTGAATTGCGGAGCTTTTTTTCCAGGAATAAAAGGATGTCCTTCCCGAGTTAGTATATAATCAACCAGTTTGCGGGCTACCGGAATTTCATTTTCAGGAGCCTCGCTCAATGAGACACGAATGGTATCTCCCAAGCCATCGGCAAGGAGTGCACCTATTCCTAATGAGGATTTTATTCTTCCGTCCTCGCCATCCCCTGCTTCGGTAACACCCAGATGAAGCGGGAAAGCCATATTTTCCTTTTCCATTTCCTCTACCAGTAGACGGACCGTCCTGACCATTACTACGGTATTGGATGCCTTGATGGAAATAACCACATCGTTGAAATGTTCCGCAACACAGATACGCAGGAATTCCATGCACGATTCTACCATACCTTCGGGGGTGTCGCCATAATGAGACATGATGCGGTCTGACAGAGAACCGTGGTTTACCCCGATGCGGATGGCGGTGTGGTTTTCCTTGCAGATATTTAGAAAAGGAACGAAGCGTGCACGTATCTTTTCTATTTCTTGCGCATACTCTTCGTCAGTGTATTCCAGTTTCCGGAAAGTACGTCCCGGGTCTACATAGTTTCCCGGATTGATGCGCACCTTCTCCGCATATTGTGCCGCTACATCAGCCACTTTGGGATTGAAATGCACATCGGCTACCAGCGGGGTGTCATATCCTTGAGAGCGTAATCCGATATTGATATTTTTCAGGTTTTCGGCTTCACGTACACCTTGTGTGGTAAGACGTACATATTCACCGCCCACATCTATAATGCGTTTGGCTTGTTCCACACATGCTTCAGTATCCATAGTAATGGTGTTGGTCATACTTTGGATGCGGATGGGGTTGTTTCCACCCAAAGGAGTGCCTCCGATATGGACTTCGGAAGATTTGCGGCGGGAGTAATTAAATAAATCCATGTTTAGTGATTAGTGGTGAGTGGTGAGTGATTAGTGAGCTGCGCTGGAATGCTGCATGGGTATTAATCACTCACCACTAGTTAATTCGTTTTATATTCAAACTTGATTTCTTTCAATTCTTCATTGGCTTTTACAATTTTCTTTTTTAAACCGGTTTTGTAGTCTGCAAATTTAGCAGCCAGTTCTGTATCACTCAATGCTAGCATTTGTACGGCCAGAATGGCAGCATTCATGGCTCCATTGATTGCTACGGTAGCTACAGGAATTCCGGGAGGCATTTGGATGATAGAATAAAGTGCGTCTACGCCATCAAGAACTGAACCTTTTACGGGTACACCGATAACAGGTAGTGTGGTATTTGCAGCAATGACACCGGGAAGTGCGGCAGCCATGCCGGCAGCGGCAATGATGACTTTAATTCCACGGCCTGCAGCATTTTTCGCAAATTCCTCCACAGCTTCGGGAGTGCGGTGTGCCGAAAGGGCGTTCATTTCGAAAGGTACGTGCATCTCGTCCAGTAATTTGGCAGCTTTTTCCATTACGGGAAGGTCGGAAGTGCTACCCATGATAATACTTACGATAGGTTTCATTGTTTTTTTGTTATTGTTTGGTTTATATATTTACTTCAAGCACGGGTTATACGGATGAACGCGGATAGAAAAATCCGTGAGATCCGCGTAATCCGCGCCTGAACAATTCCCTAACGGGAATTTATATTATTCGTTGACTAATGCTTTATATCCTTCAGCATCCAACAAATCGTTAACGTCATTAGTGTCATTGGGCTTAATCTTAATCAGCCACCCTTTACCATACGGGTCTTGGTTTACTAATTCGGGATTGTCGGCCAATGCTTCGTTCTGTTCCAGAACTTCTCCTGAAACGGGAAGGAACAAGTCCGAAATAGTCTTTACTACTTCAATAGTACCGAAAACTTCGTCTTTTTCTAAAGTTTCTCCTTCAGTAGTGATATCTACGAATACGATGTCACCTAGTTGCTCTTGTGCATAATCAGTGATGCCTACATAAGCTATATCACCTTCTACTCGTATCCATTCGTGTTCTTTGGTATACTTTACATTGCTTGGAAATTCCATAATGTTTTCAATTTATAAGGTTAATACTAATTTTTTTCAAATAAACAAAATTCCAATGACACCACAAAACAATCCGACAATAAATCCGGCTAAAACTTCTAATAAGGTATGCTGTTTTACAATGATACGGGCTGTGCCAAGCATTCCGGATAGCAAAATGAAAAAACAGAGCCACCATATAGGATTGAAATTGAATATAAAGCTGTAGGATAATAATCCGCCTACCATCATGCCGCTGCTTGCCACGTGTGTGCTGATTTTCCACTTGAAATTGATCAGTGTGCAAAGGATCATGCAGATGAGGGCGGCTACGATAATACCCGACATATAGCGGGGCAGATGTATCTTGTACATAGTGATGAGACAGGTGACATAGCTGATGATAGTCAGCGCGTATGGTACGAAACGTTTTTCGCGGTGTCCCAATTCATGAATCCCCCAACCGTTTATTTTTTGAAATAGGTAGATGGCGAGCATTGGCATCAGAATGGTGAAACAGTAGACTATGCCCAATACTATCAGTTTGTACTGGATGGGCATGATACGAAGATAAGTGAAGAAAAAAAGTAGGAAAAATGCCACAAAAGGAATCATAAAAGGCGTGAATATGCCTGATATGATACGTGAGCTGACTTCAAGCGGACTATTTTTCTTGGCTACTCTTATTGCTTCGGTTGTTTCGTTAGCTTTCATAATATTACCTTCTTAATCGTGCGACGGGTATGTTAAGCTGTTGGCGGTATTTGGCTACAGTACGGCGGGCTATGGGATAGCCTTTCGTCTTTAGTGTTTCGGCCAGTTCATCATCAGTGTAAGGTTTTTCTTTGTCTTCGGTATCTACACATTCTTTCAGAATGCGCTTGATTTCGCGGACAGAGAGTTCTTCACCGTCTTCGGTGGTGTAACCGTCGCTGAAAAAGAATTTCAACGAATAGATACCATAGTTTGTTTGTACATATTTGCTGTTGCTTACCCGTGATATGGTGGAAATATCCAATCCCGCGCGTTCGGCTACATCTTTCAAGATCATGGGCTTCAGCAAGGATTCGTCTCCTTCTAAAAAGAAGAGGCGTTGAATATCTATAATGGCTTGCATGGTGGTGAGTAACGTGTGTTGTCGCTGTTTTACGGCATTGATAAAACCTTGTGCGGCATCTACTTTTTGTTTTAGGAACATCAGTGCGTCCTTTGAGGCCTTGCTCTGATTGTCTTTGTTGCGAGTGTGTTCATCCAGCAATTCGGTGAACTGACGGCTCAGACGCAACTCAGGAACATTACGATTGTTTAAACTTAGAGTAATGGTGCCGTCTTCATACGTTTCTACGATGAAATCGGGAATAATCTGCTGCATATTTTTACCCATTGCTTCACCCAGTGAACTGCCCGGACGAGGATTCAGCTTGGTGAGATCGCTCACCGCCTCATTATATTGTTCTTCGGTAATACCTAGTTTTTGGATAATCCTTTCTTTATTTTTGCGGGTAAATTCATCACAACATTTACCGATGATGTCCAGTTCTATTTGTTTCAACGGCGAATCGGCTTTTCTTTGTATTTGTAACAGAAGACATTCCTGTAAACTGCGGGCACCGATACCTGCCGGATCAAAGTCTTGGATTATTTCTAATATTTTATTCAATTCTTCTTCAGTGGTATAGATGCCCCGATAGATGGCAAGTTCATCCATGATAGACTCCATATTTTTGCGTAACAGGCCGTCATCGTCCAATGAACCGATCAAGTACTCGGCTATATCTCGTTGTTCTGGGGTAAGTTCCTGCATCTGCAACTGGTCTTTCAATATTTCATAAAAAGATACGGCATCCGAGAAAGGGATTTCTTCGGCTACTCCTTCTTTGGAACGATTATGTTCCTGTAGTTTATAATCGGGAATATCATCTTCGTTACTGTAATCGCCTAATGAAAAATCCTCGTTCGACTCCGTATTTTCGTCTTCGTTTTCTGCGTATTCTGTGTTGTCATCTTCATTATCGGGCATTTCTTTCCCTTCCTCCAGGGCCGGATTATCCAGTATTTCGGAATGGATACGTTCTTCCAACTCCACAGTGGGCAGTTCCAGCAATTTCACTACCAGTATTTGTTGTGGAGATAAAGTCTGTATTTGTTGCTGGGCTTGTGTTTGTACTTGACGTGAGCCTTGTGCCATAATATTTTTATTTCCTTGTTTATTGCGACAAAAATAGGAAATTGTATTGTAATAATCTTCCTTTTTTCTGGGATTATTTTAAGGGGATGGTTATCTTTGCCTGTCATCCATACAAAAAACACAAGATTATGTTTGCAAAAGAAACTTATACAACCCGCCGTAACAGCTTGAAAAAAAGCCTGGGAACAGGTCTCTTGCTATTTCTAGGCAACGAGGAGAGTGGCATGAACTATGAGGATAATACTTATCATTTCCGCCAGGATTCTACTTTTCTTTATTTTTTCGGCTTGCCCTATGCTGGGTTGGCTGCCATTATCGATGTGGATGAGGATAAGGAAATTATCTTCGGGGATGAGCTGACTATGGATCATATTGTATGGATGGGAATCCAGCCTGCCTTGTGTGAGAAAGCGCAGAGGGTGGGAGTGACGGAAACTCGTCCTGCCGCGGATTTGAAGAAGTATTTGGAAAAAGCTGTTGCTAAAAGACAGGTGATTCATTATCTGCCTGTTTATCGTGCGGAGCACAGATTGAAGCTGTTGGACTGGTTGGATATAAAGCTTGGCATGGAACAGCCGTCTGTTCCGTTTATTCGTGGAGTCGTGAATATGAGGAATTATAAGACTGCTGAGGAGTTGGTTGAAATTGAACGTGCTTGTAATGTGACGGCTGATATGCACATTACAGCTATGAAAGTGTTACGTATAGGAATGAAGGAATGGGAAGTGGTGGCTGCATTGGAAGCGGTGGCACAGGCCAATGGTTGTGGATTTTCGTTTCCTACTATTGCCACGGTATGCGGACAGACTTTGCATAACCATTATCATGGGCATACGGTGAAATCGGGGGATATGCTGTTGGTGGATGCTGGTGCGGAAACTGAAATGGGATATGCTGGTGATATGTCGTCTACAATTTGTGCGGATAAAACGTTTACTATCCGTCAGAAAGAAGTGTATGACATTCAGGTTGCCGCACACACGGCAGCGGTTCGTGCATTGAAGCCCGGAGTGCCTTTTAAGGAGGTGTATGAACTTTCCTGTAGAGTGATTTGTGAAGGGCTGAAAGGACTGGGCATTATGAAAGGTGATCCTGCTGAAGCGGTGGCCGTTGGGGCGCATGCTATGTTTTTTCCGTGCGGACTAGGACACATGATGGGATTGGATGTGCACGATATGGAGAATTTGGGAGAGGTATGGGTCGGCTATGACGGACAACCGAAAAGCACTCAGTTCGGCCGTAAGTCATTAAGGCTGGCCAGACCTTTAGAACCGGGATTTGTGCTTACTATAGAACCGGGTATCTATTTTATTCCCGAACTGATTGATTATTGGAAAGCGGAAAAACGCTTTAAGGACTTTATCAATTATGATAAGCTGGAGAGTTATCGTGACTTTACAGGTTTGCGTAATGAGGAAGATTATTTGATAACGGAGGACGGGGCACGTCTTTTAGGTAAGAAGGTTCCTTTTACTACAGAAGAGGTGGAGGCTTTGCGATAAAATTATTGGGGGTAGATAGAAATACTTTTATCTACCCCCGATGATATATAATTATCCACCTATGGTTACCTTTAAACCGTAATCAGTCAAGATTTGTATGCACTGCTGTTGTACTTCTTCGGATGGCGTTTGCATTTTATATCCTTTAGGATTATAGATACTGCCTAGCTTTGTATGCTTTCCCTTTCCTATATCATGGTAAGGTAATAGGTTAATTATCTCAGGATGCCGTGGAAGACTGGCCAAAAATTCGGCAGACTGCTTTATGTTCTTTTCATCTGCATTCACTCCTTCAATCAATGGAATGCGGATATAATAAGGGAAACCGGCTTCTGCTACTCTGCGGATGTTTTCCAAAATTAATTCATTGGGAACATCACAAAATGTTTGGTGTACGGTACTGTCCATTGATTTTAAGTCGATAAGTAATAATTCACAATTCCGCATCACTTCATCCACCGTTTCTTTGCGGGCAAGTAGGGTGGTATCTACCGCCCGATGAATTCCCTGTTGTCCGCAACGTTTCAGCATATCAATCAAGAATTTGGGATGAAGCAACGGTTCTCCACCACAAAAAGTGACCCCACCGCCCGATTGATCCATAAATGGGATTTCCTTTTCTATTTCATGTATCAGGTATTCGGCGGTATATTCCGTTCCTGATATCTCGATAGCCATTGCCGGACATTCTTCGGCACAGCGTCCGCATAACACGCATTTTTGTTTGTCGGTGACAATACCCTCGGGAGTCAGTGTCAGTGCACCGTTGGGGCATACTTTCAGACAAGTTCCACAGCCAAGGCATTTCTTGGCTGTGTATAGTTTGTCTTTTCCGTTACGAATGCCTTCGGGATTATGGCACCATACGCACGAGAGCGGGCATCCTTTCATGAAAAGTGTGATACGGATGCCCGGTCCGTCATTGATAGCATAGCGTTTGATGTCGAAAATCAGATTCATTTTGTCAGAAGGTTTCTTGTGCCGTGCGGGCTATTACGTCATATTGTAAATCTGCGTTCATATCATTGAAATAATCGCTATACCCAGCTACGCGTACCAACAGGTCCCGATATTCTTCAGGATGCTTTTGGGCGGCATGTAAGGTGGCGGTATCTACTATATTGAACTGAATGTGATGTCCTCCTAAGGCGAAATAGCTGCGGATGAGGCTTGCTAGTTTGGCCAGGTCTTCATCACGTTTCAGCAGTGAGGGCAGGAAACGTTGATTCAACAGAGTACCTCCGCTTTTCACCTGGTCTAGTTTGCCTAATGATTTTACGACGGCGGATGGCCCGTGGGTATCTGCTCCGTGTGAGGGTGAGGTACCGTCACTGATGGCACGTCCGGCCAGACGGCCGTTGGGGGTGGCATTCATCATTTTGCCGAAGTAAACGTGACAGGTAGTAGACAGCATGTTCAAATGGAAGCATTCGCCTTTGGTGTTCGGCTTTCCTTCGATGGCGTCGTAAAGGTCGTTAAAGACCTGGATGGCGATACGGTCTGCATATTCGTCATCGTTACCGAAGAAAGGTGTGCGGTTCAGAATGAATTGTCGCATGGCTTCCTGTCCTTCGAAGTTGGTGTCGGTAGCATGGATGATTTGCTCCATATTGAATTTACGTTCTTCGAATACATGTTTTTTCAGAACGGAGAGACTGTCGGTAATAGTACCTAAACCGGTGCATTGAATATAGGTTGTGTTATAACGCGGTCCGCAGTTATAATAATCTTTTCCTTTGGCAATACAGTCATCAATGAACAAAGACAGGAAAGTGGCGGGAGCGTATTTGGCGAACATACGGTCAATGTAGTTGCTGACACGTACTTTCATATCTACAAAATAATGGATTTGTTTAAGGAATGCGTCATAAAGTTCTTCATAAGTCCGGAAGGTACGGGGATCTCCTGTTTCTAAGCTTACTTTCTTGCCTGACACAGGATCAGTTCCGTTGTGCAAGGTGACTTCCAATATCTTGGGGACGTTAAGGTAACCGGTCAGTACGTAAGCTTCTTTTCCGAAAGCGCCTACTTCTATGCATCCGCTACATCCGCCTTCGCGAGCGTCTTCCGGTGTCTTTCCCTGTCGCATTAGTTCCATGACGTATGTGTCGGGATTGAATACGGATGGGTAGCCGTAGCCCTTACGGATTACTTTGCAGCCTTCGCGCAGGAAACGCTCTGGGGTGCATACACTGATGTGCAGGGCGCTTCCGGGTTGTAACAGGTGAAGATCATCTACTGTTTCGAGCATGATATAGGATACTTCACTGACCCCGTTGCTACCATCGCGTTTGATGCCACCGATATTCAGATTGGTAAAGTCATTGTAGGTACCGCTTTCTTTGGCGGTGATGCCAACTTTGGGTGGGGCTGTCTGATTATTTATTTTGATAAAAAAACATGATATTAGTTCTTTGGCTTCTGCACGAGTCAGTATTCCTTCTTTTAGGTCATTTTCATAGAAAGGAGTGAGATGCTGGTCAAAATGTCCTGGATTCATGGCGTCCCATCCGTTCAGCTCTGTAATGGTGCCGAGATGGACAAACCAGTACATCTGTATGGCCTCCCAATAAGTACGTGGGGCATGTGCAGGAACCCATCGGCAGATTTCCGCTATTTTTTTCAGTTCCTTTTTGCGTTTCGGATCGGTTTCTCGTCCAGCCATCTTTTCGGCCAGTTCAGCATGGCGTTCGGCAAAAATGATAGCGGCATCACAGGAGATGGACATGGCGGTCAGTTCTTCTTGTTTGTCGGTTGCTTCTGGATCATTCATGAAATCCAGATTTCTCAGCTCATGGGCAATACGTTCTTTCAGATCCAGCATGCCATATTGATAAACTTTTCCGTCCAAGGAAGTATGACCGGGGGCTCGTTGTTCCATAAATTCAGTGAACATTCCTGCTTCGTAAGCTTCTTTCCATTCTTTGGGAACGTGATTGAAGATGCGTTCGCGTTGGGTGCGCCCTTTCCAATAAGGAATAACCTCGCGTTCATAGGTGTCTATATCTTCTTGGCTGATGGTATAGCGCTGTAATTCGCGGGTGTTCAACACATGAAGGTCTTCCACGCTGTGACAGGTCAGTTCAGGGAAAGTAGATACGGCTTTGGGATGTGGTCCACGTTCACCTACAATCAGTTCGTCTTTACCTATGTATATAGTTTTCCGTTTACAGATTTCAAGAAAGTTCAGTGCTCTTAGAATGGGAATTGGATATTTCCCTTCGTTTTCTTTGTAAAATTCGGTCTCTATCAGAGCACGTTCTATGGACAGAGAAGGTTGTGCGTTAAAAGATTCTTGACGCAGGCGTTGGATACGGTCTGTCATTCCGTTGGTTGTTGTTATCATAAGAGTTATAATAAGGTTTATTTGTTCATAAATAGGAATTCCCATAAGGACGGATTGAAGGAGCCGACCGATTGATATGCAGAAGAAGATATCAATAGAATGAAACGTATGCCAAAAGTAAGATACGCTGTCATTCAATCCATCTTTATGGTGGCTAATGAATGTACAGTCTGCTGGCTTTTGGCATACCCTCCTGAAGAAGAAATGTTCTTAGCAGTAGAACATCAGGCAGTTGAACAGTTTTCTATAGCCTTTGGAGTGCATTCGCTTATACTTGTTTAATAGTGGTCGAAATTACTGTTTGTTTCGCACATAAACAAACCTTATATACTGTTTAATAACAGGTTAATACCGGAAACTGCTTCCTCCTAAAAATTCTCTCAGTAAAGAGGTAGGAGGCAATTCTTTATCTTGTACCGAAGCGAAATATTCCAAGAATTTGCGTAAACGATATGCTTCTGAATATTCCGGTTTGTTATTGGGGACATTCCTTAGAATGGGAATAGCATAATCTTTCATAATGGCCAGTTCAAACAATAGGGCAGAATTGAACATGGCATCTGCATTTTCTTGATATGGAAAGATCCATTTTTCTTCTCCGGCACGTACGCTGGGCCATCTTCTGATCGTTTCTTCTGCGGAATAGCCACGGTATTTGTGGTCGCGGATAATACGGCGCAACAAACGGTTGTCGGTAGTCGGAATATAATTATGATTGTCCAGCAGAATAGTGGTTAATGCCGATACATATATTTTATATTTATTTTCGGTGGGAATATGAGGAGTTAACTCGGGGTTAAGTGCATGGATCCCTTCGAGAATCAATATCATGTTATCGTCAATCTTAAGTTTGTCACCTTTAAATTCCCTTCTTCCTGTGGTGAAGTTGAAACGTGGTAATTCCACTTCCTTTCCATGAAGCAGATCTTGTAATTGCTTGTTGAAGAACTCTAAATCTAATGCATACAATGATTCGTAATCATAATCACCTTTTTCATCTTTTGGTGTCTTTTCTCGGTCAACAAAATAATTGTCCAGGGAGATGGGGTAAGGCTTCAGACCGTTTGCCATCAACTGAATACTGAGCCGTTTGCTGAAAGTCGTTTTACCAGAAGAGGATGGACCGGAGATAAGAACCAGTTTTACTCTTTGACCGTTTTTTCCTCTGTGGTATATCTCATCGGCAATATTGGAAATCTTTTTTTCCTGCAAGGCTTCGGACACATTAATCAGATCGGTGGCATAGCCTTCATTACAGGCCACATTGAAATCTCCTACAGTCCCTACGCCTAAAATCTGATTCCAACGACGATGTTCTTTGAATACTTCCAGCATTTTTTCTTGTTTTACCACTTCCTCTAGTACTTCCGGATTCTGACGGTTGGGGACACGCAGCAACAAGCCGTCATAGTATTTCACTATGTCGAATTTGCGGATATATCCGGTGCTGGGCAGCAGGCTGCCATAGTAGTAGTCAATGGTATTTTCCAAAGTATAATAATAGGAGTAAAGTTCTCCTGAAGTTTCAAGTAGTTTTACTTTGTCCATCATTCCTTTCCGGCAGAATAGTTCTACTACTTTAGTTGTATGACATTCAAAACGATGGAAAGGGATGTTGGCTTCCACAATCTCTTTCATTCGCTGCTTAATACGGGAAACATCATCCAGTCCGGTCTCGTGCCCTATCTGCAAGTCGCAATAATATCCTTTGGATACGGGATGTTCAAGCATGATTTTTCCATCAGGGTATAGGTCCTCCACCGCTTTGCACAAGATGAAGCAAAGTGAACGGACATAAGTGCGCATTCCCGAAGGATTTAGCATATTCAGGAATTCCACATCCTTATTATTATAGGCCCGGTAATTGAGCCCTTCTACTTTGTTATTGACTTTGGCACTGACTGGTCCATATGGGATATCTAGATTAAAACCATTATAAATATCCAAAAGTGAGCTTCCGATTGGGAAGTTCTTTGAAATATTGTTATTTTTGCAACAGATTTGTAACATAATCGTAATAATTATTACTAACGTAGTGAAACGGCTTGAAATTTACTGAATAAAAGGGAGATTAGCCAATTCCTACCAAATTAATTAAAGATGGAGTATTCTTTTTATGATTTCTTAAAGCTGCTAGGTTCACTGGCGCTATTCCTTTATGGAATGAAAATCATGAGTGAGGGGCTGCAAAAGTTTGCTGGTGACAGACTGCGTAAAATCCTCACAGCGATGACCACCAACCGGGTAACCGGAGTGTTAACCGGTGTTCTTATCACTGCGTTAATTCAATCCTCTTCTGCTACTACTGTTATGGTAGTAAGTTTTGTTAATGCCGGACTCCTTACGCTTTCACAATCAATTGGGGTCATTATGGGGGCGAATATCGGTACCACTGTTACTGCATGGATTATATCTGCATTGGGGTTCAAAGTAGATATTGCTGCTATGGCGCTTCCGTTATTGGCTGTTGGCGTACCTTTATTATTTTCAGGAAAGAGTAACCGTAAATCCATTGGAGAATTTATATTCGGTTTCTCTTTTTTGTTTATGGGCCTCTCTCTCTTGAAGACGAATGCTCCTGACTTAAGTAGAAACCCCGAAATGTTGTCTTTTGTTCAGAACTATACCGATATGGGATTTGGTTCTGTTATCTTATTTGTTGTCATCGGTACAGTTCTGACTATGATTGTACAGGCATCGGCGGCAACGATGGCTATTACTTTAATTATGTGTGCCAATGGTTGGATTAGTTTTGAGTTGGGGGCTGCATTGGTGCTTGGCGAGAATATTGGTACTACCATAACAGCCAACCTTGCTGCACTGACTGCTAATACGCAGGCTAGGAGGGCTGCGCTGGCTCATTTGGTGTTTAATGTTTTTGGGGTTATTTGGGTATTATGTCTTTTCAAGCCTGTAACTATGGGGGTTTCATGGTTTGTAGAAGATATAATGAAAACAGCAGATCCGGCTGTTGCCGTATCTTTTAAACTGTCTGCTTTTCATACTACTTTTAATATATGCAATGTGTTGATTCTTATTTGGTTTGTTAAGTTGATAGAGAAAACAGTCTGTAAAATCATTCCTCAGAGAGAGCAGGATGAAGAATATCGTTTGCGCTTTATTACAGGTGGTATGCTTTCTACTGCGGAGCTTTCTATATTGCAGGCACGCAAGGAAATCAATCTCTTTGCAGAGCGTACTCATCGTATGTTTGGCATGGTGCGGGATCTGCTTCATACCACAAATGACAATGACTTTAACAAATTGTTCAGCCGTATTGAGAAATATGAGAATATAAGTGATAATATGGAGGTGGAGATTGCTAATTATCTGAATCAGGTATCCGACGGGCGTTTGAGTTCTGAGAGTAAGTTGCAGATTCGTGCTATGCTTCGTGAGGTGACTGAAATAGAGAGTATTGGTGACAGCTGTTATAATTTGGCACGTACAATTAATCGTAAGCATCGGAGTGATATGGATTTCACTCCGAAACAGTATGATCATATTCATCAGATGTTCCAGTTGACAGATGATGCTTTGTCCCAAATGGTTTCGTTGGTGGAAGATGAACATCATGTGGTGGATGTGAATAAATCGTTTAATATAGAGAATGAAATAAATAACTATCGTAATCAGCTAAAGAATCAAAATGTACTGGATGTGAATAATAAGGAGTATGATTATCAGATGGGTGTACACTATATGGATATCATTGGAGAATGTGAAAAACTGGGCGATTATGTAGTTAATGTGGTGGAAGCCAGTAGCAATGTGAAGGAAAAGAAATCCTAACCTGAAATGGCTATGGTGAACAGAACAATGATATAGATGCAGAGGTGCAAGGTTTAACTCATGACGGATTAAATACTTTGTACCTCTGTGTCTTTTTTAATAAAGTGTAATAAAGAAGAGGGTATAAATAAAAGAGAATCTACATGTCAATATTTGTTTTTTTGAAACTGATAGGCTCACTGGCACTTCTGATGTATGGGATGAAAACCATGAGTGAGGCCTTGCAAAAACTGACAGGCGGACATTTGCGTCATATTCTGGGGGCAATGACCACGAACCGTTTTACCGGGCTGTTAACTGGTACATTTGTGACAGCTTCTGTACAGTCTTCTACTGCGACAACGGTAATGACAGTTAGTTTCGTAAATGCGGGATTGCTGACTTTGGGGCAGGCTATTTCTGTAATTATGGGAGCTAACATTGGTACTACGGTGACCGCTTGGATTATGTCTATTTTCGGTTTCCAGATCGATATGAATAATCTTATTTTTCCTCTCTTTGCATTGGCTGTTCCTTTAATCTTTTCTAATAAAAGTCAGAAAAAATCTTTTGGGGAATTTATTTTTGGATTTTCGTTCATGTTTTTGGGATTGACTACGTTACGTGAGAATGCCATGCATATGGATTTGGAGCATAATGC
Source organism: Phocaeicola dorei (assembly GCF_013009555.1). Classification (NCBI taxonomy): domain Bacteria; kingdom Pseudomonadati; phylum Bacteroidota; class Bacteroidia; order Bacteroidales; family Bacteroidaceae; genus Phocaeicola; species Phocaeicola dorei. The sequence goes on from NZ_CP046176.1 coordinate 330,476, forward strand.
AGCTATCATCAGTTTTATTACCTCTTGCAAGGAATGGGGATTTTTTTCCATTTTATCATTCTTGTTGATAGGTGGAATAATAACAATGTGCGCACAGTCTTCTGCTGCGGTTATGGCCATTACATTGATTCTTTGTTCCAGTGGTGTGCTTGATTTGTATTTGGGCATTGCACTGGTGATGGGCGAGAATATTGGTACTACTGTAACTTCTAATATTGCAGCTTTGACGGCGAATACGCAAGCAAGGCGGGCGGCGTTGGCTCATTTTATTTTTAATATATTTGGGGTGGTATGGATTTTATGTATTTTCCATCCGTTTGTAGATATGGTGAGTGGAATGATTAACCGCTTATTTCCAGGAGTATCGCCTGAAGTGGCAATTACTTATAAACTTTCGGCTTTCCACACAGCTTTTAATATCTGTAATGTGTTGATATTGATTTGGTTTATTGGACCGATTGAAAAGGTGGTCTGTTGGGTAATCAGACCAAAAGAGGATGAGGAGGAATTCCGTTTGCGTTTTATCTCTGGTGGTATGTTATCTACTGCTGAATTGTCTATTGTCCAGGCAAGGAAAGAAATTAATTTGTTTGCTGAGCGTACTCGCCGTATGTTTGGTATGGTGCGTGATCTATTGCATACTACGAATGAGAATGATTTCAACAAATTATTTAGCCGGATAGAGAAATATGAAAATATCAGTGATAATATGGAGCTGGAGATAGCCAATTATCTGAATGAAGTTTCTGAAGGGCGGCTGAGTTCAGAAAGTAAATTGAAAATACGTACCATGTTGCGTGAAGTGACTGAGTTGGAAAGTATTGGTGACAGCTGTTATCATTTGGCGCGTACTATCAATCATAAATTCAGAGGGAATGAAGATTTTACGGAAAAACAATATGACCATATTCATCAGATGCTTCAATTGACGGATAATGCACTACAACAAATGGTATCTTTGGAAGAAGACGAATATTATTTGGTTGATCCTAACAAATCATTTAATATAGAGAATGAGATAAACAATTACCGTAACCAGTTGAAGGATCAGAATGTATTGGATGTGAATAATAAGGAATATAATTATCAGATGGGGGTTCATTATATGGATATTATCAGTGAATGCGAAAAATTAGGCGATTATGTAGTTAATGTTGTTGAGGCGCGTACAGATATAAAGGAAAAGAAAATTTGATTTGTAAATCGTGGTAGTATCCATATTTTGTGTAAATAGAAACGGGATTCAGTTATAAGTCTCTTATATCTGAATCCCGTTTTCAAAAATAAGCATAAATTGGTTCATAATCAATCCCCAGTTAGTAATCGGCATTGTCCATTTCTTCTCAATCTCCATCAGAGCGAGGTATACCATTTTCTTCACCGCATCATCCGACGGGAATGAAAGTTTTGATTTAGTGTACTTTCTGATTTTTCCATTCAGATTTTCAATGAGGTTTGTAGTGTAGATTATTTTCCTGATTTCCAATGGGAACTGGAAGAAAACAGTCAGGTCATCCCAGTTATTCCTCCATGAGAGGATGGCATAAGGGTACTTCCCTCCCCATTTCTTTTCCAAATTATCCAGTTCCACGGCAGCAGCCTCCTGTTGGGCGCGTTATAGATGCTCTTCATATCGGCTGTAAACTCTTTCTTGTCCTTGTAAACGACATATTTACAGGAGTTCCTGATCTGATATACAACACGTATTTGCGTGGAAGACAGAGGAAATACGGCACGTATGATGTCGGTAAACCCGTTCAGGTTGTCAGTGCAGGTAATCAGTATGTCCTGCACTCCGCGGGCCTTCAAATCTGTCAGGACACCCATCCAAAATGAAGAACTTTCTGATTTTCCCACCCACATGCCAAGGACTTCTTTCAAGCCGTTCTGTTTCAAACCGACACAGAGATAGACAGTCTTGTTGATGATTTTTCCGTTGTCACGAACCTTGAATACAATACCATCCATCCAAACGATGAGATAGACCGGATCCAAAGGGCGGTTCTGTTATTCCTGAGCAGCCCTGGTTGACTTTGTTCGTGATGATGGAAATGGCTGATGTGGACAGTTCTATTTCATAGATTTCACGCATTTCCTCTTCAATGTCGGACACGCTCATTCTTTTGGCATATAGGGAGATAACAAGTTTTTCTATGGAAAACCCACGACCCTCGTGTTTGGGAACAACTATGGACTCGAATTCACCGTTACGGTCATGGAGAATAGGTATGATCGCTTCACCGTGTTCAGTTTGGATTTTCTTGGGGTAGCTGCCGTTACGGGAATTACCGCTGTTATGACCGGAAACCGAATTTTTCTCATAACCCAGATGCGCATCCATCTCACCTTCAAGCATTTTCTCCAATACCTGCGCGTGTAGTTGTTTCAGAAACTTGCTGACATCAGCTTCTGTCTTGAACTGGTTAAGGAACTTCTTACTTAATACCTCATCAGGCACTGCATGATTCTTCTCTTTCATAATCTTCTTCATTTTGCAAAGCTATTAAATAAAAAATACGGAACCCAATACTGAATCCCGTATTTTACATTTACACAAAATATTTTATAGTGCCTAAATCGTATTAAATGAGGTTATTTTTCGATGCCAACTAGTTCTACTTCGAAAATCAAAGTAGAGAAAGGTTTAATCTGACCGGCTTCACGTGCACCATAAGCTAGCTCTTGAGGGATGTAAAGTTCCCATTTAGATCCTACTGGCATCATTGTTAGCGCTTCAGTCCATCCTTTGATTACCTGATTAGCACGGAAAGTAGTCGGTTCTTTACGATCATATGAACTGTCGAACTGAGTTCCATCAATCAAAGTACCTTTATAGTTTACTTTTACTTTAGAAGAATCGGTAGGAATAGCGCCGTTACCTTCTTTAATTATCTTATATTGTAAGCCGCTTGATGTAGTTTTAACACCCTCTTTCTTTGCATTTTCAGCTAGGAATTTTTCACCGGCAGCTTTATTTTCAGCGAACTGGGCTTCAGTAGCTTTTGCTTTGATTGCTTCTGCCTTAGACTGAACGTAAGCGTTGGCTTCTTCCATAGTAACATTCATGCCTTTTTTCTGCAAAGCAGCCATGAAACCTGCCAGAAAGTTTTCTTTACTTAAACTTTGAGTAGAGTCATTTCCGAAAATACGTTGGCTCATCATATCGAACATACGTCCACCAACTTGTTGACCAATCTGAAGACCTGCCATATAAGCAACGTCTTTAGGGCTAGTCTTGCTGGTACCTTCTTTAACACCTCTGATGAAGTCGGACATATAGGCTGTATCAACGCCTAGTTGTTGGCTCATATACATATCCAGACCTTGCGTGTTGGTGATACCCATCATGTAAGAAAGTGAGTCTACGTCATTCTTCATGTTTGCTTTCGGTGCTTGGGCTGTACAAGAAGCCAAGCTGGCTGCAGCAGCGATTGCTACAAAAAAACTAATTTTTTTCATTTGCCTTAAATGCTTTAATAATTATAATACTTCGATTAATTCTACTTCAAAAATCAATGTGCTGTGAGGAGGAATCATTTCTCCTGCTTGTTGTGCTCCATAGGCTAGTTCTGAAGGAATGAAAAGTTTCCATTTAGCACCTTCAGTCATCAGTTGGAGTGCTTCCACCCATCCTTTGATTACTTGGTTCACACCAAAGATAGCCGGCTCGCCGCGTTTGATAGAGCTGTCAAACAAAGTCCCATCAATCAAGGTACCTTCATAATGGCATTTTACACGGTCGGTTGCACTCGGTTTTTTTCCGTTACCTTCTGTAATCACTTCGTACTGTAAGCCACTGGGAAGTGTCACGACTCCCGGTCTTTTTGCGTTTTCCTCCAAAAATGATTTTCCCTTTTCAATATTCTCTGCATTCAATTTGGTTTCCAGCTCTTCAAAGTACTTGTTTACGATTTCACGTGCTTCGTTGTGGCTGATAGCCGTTTCTTTTCTATCTAATACGTCTTTGATTGCTTGAGCAAAGTCTTCAACATTAATACTTTGAGCACCCATGCTCAATAAATTCTGGCCAATACCAAGGCCGATGGCGTAACTGAATTTATCCATAACTATTTATTTTATAAGATGTTTTATACAAAACGCACAAAGGTAGGTGTTTTATTTGAATGAATCTGTTTTTAACAATTTAATTTTTCTTATTTTTGTGTGTTTAGTTAAAAGAGGAGGACTAGAAATGAAGAATTTAGTAGTTTTAACAGGTGCTGGAATGAGTGCTGAAAGCGGTATCAGTACATTTCGTGATGCAGGTGGTTTATGGGATCAGTATCCGGTGGAGCAAGTGGCTACTCCAGAAGGGTATGCGGCAAACCCTAAATTGGTGATTGATTTTTATAATGAGCGTCGTAAACAGTTGTTTGCTGTAAAGCCTAACCAGGGGCATGAACTGGTCTCTGAGATGGAAAAATTCTTTAATGTGACTGTAATTACTCAAAATATTGATAATTTGCATGAGCGTGCTGGAAGTTCGCATATTATTCATTTACATGGCGAACTGACCAAAGTGACATCTAGTTGGGAACCTAATAATCCAGCTTATATTAAAGAATTAAAGCCGGAAGAATATGAGATACATTTGGGAGACTTGGCCGGAGACGGTTCTCAGTTTCGTCCATTCATTGTATGGTTTGGTGAATCTGTTCCTATGATTGAAACTGCAATTGAATATGCTGAAACAGCTGATATCTTTTTAATTATAGGAACTTCGCTTAATGTATATCCCGCTGCCGGTTTGTTGAATTATGTGCCTGCCAACACTCCTGTTTATTTAATAGATCCTAAGCAGGTGCCCATTGCATCGGGGCGTAAAGTGCATGTAATTCAGAAAGGTGCGTCCGAAGGAATGGAAGAGTTAAAAAAAATATTAGTGAGATAGTTTGCAAGTAAACAATTTCATTGTATATTTGTTATGTATTTAAAGAACATTTAAAACATAAAACAGAGACAATTATGAAAAAGTACGTTTGCACAGTATGTGGTTGGGTTTATGACCCGGCAGAAGGAGATCCTGAAGGTGGAATAGCTCCGGGAACAGCATTTGAAGATATTCCAGATGATTGGGTTTGCCCTCTTTGCGGAGTAGGTAAAGATGATTTCGAAGTTCAAGAAGATTGATCCCATCTTATAACCGGATATCATATAAAGCGGAGGAGTTTCTTCTGTATGATATATCAGATAGCGCGATTAATTATTTAGTTGCGCTATTTATTTTACATTATTATAAATGGTTAATCTTTTAAAAAAAGAGCGTAACCTATAACAGGTTGCGCTCTTTATGGTATAAATAAAGAATGTTCTTATTTCTTTTCTTGTTTTTCAGGACGAGGCAGTAATACTTTGTGAGAGAGTTTAAATTTACCTGTTTTGGGGTCAATATCAAGTAATTTCACTTCTATTTCGTCCCCTTCTTTTAAACCGGCCTCTTCTATTGTTTCAAGACGTTTCCAGTCAATTTCAGAGATATGCAACAATCCGTCTTTTCCAGGCAAGAATTCTACGAACACACCATATGGCATTACTGAACGGACTTTACCTACATAGACTTCACCGACTTCGGGAACAGCAACGATACCCTTGATAATGCGCATAGCATCGTCAATACATTTCTTGTTTGTTCCCGCAATTTCAATACGGCCTACCCCATCAGTTTCTTCAATCGTGATGGTTGCTCCAGTCTCTTCCTGCATACCTTGGATAATCTTTCCGCCCGGACCGATGATAGCCCCAATGAACTCTTTAGGAATAGTCATCGTTTCAATACGAGGAGCATGCGGTTTCAAATCTTTACGAGGCTCGGCGATACATTCGGTTAACTTGTTAAGAATATGTTCGCGGCCTTCTTTTGCTTGCAGTAACGCTTTTTCCAAGATTTCGAATGACAGGCCATCTACCTTGATGTCCATCTGTGTAGCAGTGATACCATCACGAGTACCTGTAACCTTAAAGTCCATATCACCCAAGTGATCCTCATCGCCAAGAATATCAGATAATACGGCATATTTTTCTTCACCTGCATTCTTAATCAAGCCCATGGCAATACCTGAAACTGGTTTTTTCATGGCAACACCGGCATCCATTAATGCAAGGGTTCCTGCACAGACAGTAGCCATTGAAGAAGAACCATTTGATTCCATGATATCAGATACTACACGTACTGTGTACGGGTATCCTGTAGGAATTTGTCCTTTTAAAGCACGCCATGCCAAGTGCCCGTGCCCGATTTCACGACGACCTACACCACGTTGTGCTTTTGCTTCACCAGTAGAATAAGGAGGGAAGTTGTAGTGTAACAAGAATCGTTCTCTGTGTTGATCCAGAACATCGTCTACAATTTTCTCATCTAGTTTGGTACCTAATGTGACAGAAGTTAAAGACTGAGTTTCACCACGGGTGAAGATGGCAGAACCATGAGGACCGGGCAGATAACCTACTTCGCACCAGATAGGGCGAATTTCAGTCGTCTTACGTCCGTCCAGACGCTTGCCTTCATCAAGAATACAACGACGCATAGCTTCCTTTTCCACATCGTGGTAGTAACGGTCGATTAATGTACCTTTTTCTTCCAGTTCTTCTTCTGTATATTGAGTTTTGAATTCATCGCGGATGGCGTCAAAAGCATCCTGACGTTCATGCTTGTTTCTGTTTCCTGAAGCAGCGATGGCGTATGCTTTATCGTAACAAGTTTCGCGTACAGCTTTGCGCAAATCTTCATCGTTTTCTTCGTGGCAATATTCACGTTTTACTGTAGAACCGACCTCTTCCATCAGCTCCATCTGCGCTTTGCAATGAACTTTGATTGCTTCGTGAGCAGCCTTCATAGCAGCCAGTAAGTCTTGTTCGCTGACTTCCTGCATTTCGCCTTCTACCATCATGATGTTGTCATATGTGGCAGCAACCATCAGATCCATATCAGCTTTCCCAAGTTGTTCGAAAGTGGGGTTGATAACGAACTGACCATCGATACGTGCTACACGTACTTCAGAAATCGGTCCGCCGAAAGGAATGTCGGAAACGGCTAATGCTGCTGAAGCGGCCAATCCTGCCAATGCATCAGGCATATCTATTCCATCAGCTGAGAAAAGAACAATGTTTACGTAAACCTCTGCATGGAAATTATCGGGAAATAAAGGACGCAATGCGCGGTCTACCAGTCGGCAAGTCAGGATTTCATAATCCGAAGCTTTGCCTTCTCTTTTGGTAAAGCCACCGGGAAAACGTCCGAATGCTGAATATTTTTCTTTGTACTCTACCTGGAGGGGCATAAAATCTGTACCGGGAACTGCATCTTTTGCTGCACAAACAGTAGCTAGCAACATGGTGTTACCCATGCGGAGCATTACAGAACCGTCTGCCTGTTTTGCCAGCTTTCCCGTTTCGAGTGTGATGGTTCTACCATCAGGAAGCTCGATCGTCTTAACAATAGGATTGATCATAAAAAATGTTTTAATATATTTTTCGTCTAAAATTCGTGCAAAGATAGGCATTTATTCTTCTAATTTGGTGAGAATGAGATAAAAAGTTACTATGATTACTGTTTTTTTTCATTTTAATGTGTAAGAAGGTGGATAAATGCTTTGACAAACCACGAAAAGACGTATCTTTGCATTCAAAATTATTAAGAGAACACACATTTATATTAATTTTAGCGATGAAAAAGAATGTATATTTTTTGCTCGCACTTCTGTTGATAGGGTTGAGCGCCTGCGACAATGAACCGAAGTTCAAAGTTCAAGGTGAAATTAATGGTGCTGAAGATAAGATGCTTTATTTGGAAGCGTCGGGATTGGATGGCATAGTAGCGCTTGATTCGACAAAATTGGGCAGTAGCGGAAGTTTTAGTTTTGCGCAGAAGCGTCCGGAATCTCCTGAATTCTATCGTTTGCGTTTGGATAATAAAGTGATAAACTTTGCTGTAGACTCTACGGAAACTGTATCAGTTAAGGCTGAGATAAATGATTTTGCGACTGCCTATCGTATTGAAGGTTCGGAAAACAATTTGAAAATTAAGGAATTGGTGTTGCTACAAGCTGATTTGCAGAAGAATGTGGACAAACTCGGCCAGAATCGTAATATCCCTGCGGGTATCGCACAAGACAGTCTTTTGGCTATGGTAAACAATTACAAGAATAAAGTGAAACGAGAATATATCTTTGCGGCTCCAAATATGCCATACGCTTATTTCGCTTTATTCCAGTCGTTGAATGGGTATATGATTTTTGATCCTTTGACAAATAAGGAGGATGTGAAGTGTTTCGCTGCGGTGGCTACGAGTCTGAATAATGCTTATCCACATGCAGACCGTTCACGTAACCTGTATAATATGGTTATAAAAGGAATGAAGAATACCCGTACTCCCCGTCAGCAAACCATGGAAATCCCTGAAGATAAAATCAAAGAAGCTAGCATTATTGATATTCAGCTGAAGGATTTGAAAGGCAATACACGCAGTCTGACCGATTTGAAGGGTAAAGTGGTGCTGATCGATTTTACTGTATATAACAATGCAATGTCTGCTGCGCATAATTTGGCGTTACGTGAACTTTATAATAAGTATGCTTCTCAAGGGTTCGAGATTTACCAGATTTCACTGGATGGTGATGAACACTTTTGGAAAACATCTGCAGATAATCTGCCTTGGGTCTGTGTACGTGATGCTAATGGTGTTTATTCTTCATACATTTCATTATATAACGTAACTAATCTGCCTTCGATATTTTTGGTAAATCGTAATAATGAATTGAGTGCTCGTGGTGAGAATATTAAAGATTTGGATGAAGCCATTAAAAAACTCTTGTAAAAAGCTAATTATGAGTTGAATTTGTTTAAACATGTTACATAGCATCCTTATAAACTTGACTCGTATTAGATAAAAGTCTATCTTTGCAGTACTTGAAATACCAAAGAGGGTTCCGACATTTCCATGTCGGAATTCTTTTTGTTTTTATAGGTATAACTGGAACAATAAATAATTATATAATTTAAAAGGAGGAAAACATTATGGCTTATATGTCAGAAGAAGGTTACAAGCAACTGATTGAGGAACTGAAATATCTGGAATCAGTAGAACGTCCCAAAATTGTGTCGGCTATTGCCGAAGCGCGTGATAAGGGGGACTTGTCAGAAAATGCCGAATATGATGCTGCCAAAGAGGCGCAAGGTCTGTTGGAGATGAAGATCAGCCAGCTGAAATCAACTATTGGTGATGCTAAAATTATTGATACTTCAAAAATGAACGCAGATACAGTGCAAATTTTGACGAAAGTAGAATTGAAGAATGTCAAGACTGGAATGAAGATGGTTTATACTATCGTAGCCGAAAGCGAGGCGAATTTAAAATTGGGCAAGATTTCGGTAAATACTCCGATAGCACAGGGTTTGTTAGGAAAAAAAGTGGGTGATGTGGCTGAAATCACTATTCCGCAGGGTAAAATCAGCTTAGAAGTTGTGAATATTTCATTTTAATATTATAAGGCAGGTCCGCTATGCGGGGCTGCCTTATTTAATACTTATAGATATGGCAACAATATTTAGTAGAATTATTACAGGTGAGATTCCTAGCTACAAAGTGGCTGAAAATGATCAGTTCTATGCTTTTTTGGATATCAATCCGTTAACCAAAGGGCATACGTTGGTTGTTCCGAAATGTGAGGTGGACTATATCTTTGATTTGGAGGACAATGAACTGGCTGCTATGCATGTTTTTGCAAAGAGCGTGGCACTTGCCATTCAAAAAGTTTTTCCGTGTAAGAAAGTAGGTGAGGCGGTAATCGGATTAGAGGTCCCTCATGCACATATTCATCTGATTCCTATTCAGAAAGAGTCGGATATGATTTTTTCTAATCCGAAGTTGAAACTGACAAATGAAGAATTTGTGGAGGTGGCGACAGCAATCAATCAAGCCTGGGAAGGTGGTGACAAGTAATCTTTTTCTTTCTTAGTAAATATAAAGAGCGGGAAACGGATATTCTGTTTCCCGCTTTCCTTTATGATTAAACTCCGGTCACCTGTCTTTATACAAACTGATCTCCTAGCTTGATTTGTACGTCATTCACGAATTTTCGGATAGCGCTTTCGTCATCTTTTTTGCAAATGAGTAATACATTGTCTCTTGCGGCTACTAAATAACCTTCTAGATCCTGTATTACGGCTAATTTCCCTTCTGGCACTACTATTACATTATTATAGCTGTTATATAATAAGGAGTTTCCGTTTACTACAACGTTACCTTCTTGGTCCTTGGATGATATATCATACAGGGAGCCCCATGTACCTAAATCTGCCCATCCGAAGTCGCACAATTGGACGAAAACATTGTTGGCCTTCTCCATGATTCCATAGTCAATGGAGATATTGGGACAGGAAGCGAAATCTTCTTCTCCGTTAGTCAGTTTGGTACAAACTTCGGGCATAATCTCATTGAAGGCTTCTAAAATTGTATTGATATTCCATAAGAAGATCCCTGAGTTCCAATAGAATTCTCCACTTTCTACGAATACTTTGGCAAATTCCAGTTGGGGCTTTTCAATGAATGTTTTTACTTTAAAGAAGTCTCCTTGTTTTTCTTCCTCAATCTGAATATAGCCATAACCGGTTTCCGGTCTGTTAGGTTTGATGCCTAATGTTAGTAATTGAGGAGAGTTTGAAACAAATTCCAGTCCTTTCAAAATTGCAGCTTTAAATTCATCTTCTTTTAAAATCAGATGGTCGGACGGTGCGACAATGACATTGGCATTTGGATTGAATTTTTTTATGTGATAGGAAGCCCAAGCTATACATGGAGCAGTGCTTCTGCGAGTGGGTTCCAATAAAATTTGTGATTTGTCCAATTCTGGGAGTTGTTCTTGGACCAGTTCTTTATACAGCACGTTGGTTGTAATAAAGATGTTTTCTATAGGGACTATTTTTTTATAACGATCAAACGTTTGTTGTATTAGAGAACGTCCAGTCCCGAAGAAATCAAGGAATTGTTTAGGAAGGTTTTTGCGGCTATATGGCCAAAACCGACTACCTATACCTCCCCCCATGATGACACAATAATTATTGCTGTTTGTCATGATATAAAATCGTTTTAAAGTTTCCGCTAATATAGGGCTTATTTTTAGAAAACCATTGTCCGTTATCCCATAAATCGTAGTATATTTATCTTTTTTTGAAAAAAAGTGCCGAAAAGTTTGCAGATATGAAAAAAAGCAGTACCTTTGCAACCGCAATCGAGAAACAAATAAGGTTTTAAAAGATGCCCAGATGGCGGAATCGGTAGACGCGCTGGTCTCAAACACCAGTGGATTCACTTCCATCCCGGTTCGACCCCGGGTCTGGGTACTAATAAACCCTGATAATCGACTGATTATCAGGGTTTTTCCTTTCTGTAAGGCGTACTAAATGTGTACTGAGCGACAAAAACAAGAATAGAGTGTACTTTTGTGGTTTTCATCCTTTCATCTTTATGATTTCTTAACTCTTATGCATTCTTTTCTGTCTTATTATTGCTGATGTTTTCTCGGAAAATGCGATTTCCACCTTATATTTGTATCTGAGAACAAATTTATAAAGGTACAGTTATGGAAAATCATATAGAAACCAATTTCAGAGAGATACAGAAGATATTAGATAGTTGCGTATCGCATGGCTATAAAACTAAAGTAGATGCACTATTTTTAAAGCGTGAATATCTGACACAGGCTCAGCTAAAGGATTATTTGCGACAGGAAATTTTCCGTGTCACTGAAAATATAGTAGCCATTCAGCAAAAATACCGTGTCGTGCGTGATATTGTACAGGATATGGATGTTCCCGATTTTTTGTGGGAAAGCGGTTATTTTGAGGACTTGAACTCTGATGAGAGGAAAAAGTACATCGTTTTCCGCTGTTCTGATTTTGATATGGATGCATATTTGCATGAACCGTCTTGCTATGATGAACGGCTTCCCTATTTTTCCATCATCGTTAGCCTTGTGGTACTTTCCAAGTATTTGTACTTTCTGCAAGAGCAGGAGAGCAAATACTATACAGATTCTGTTGCCACTAAAGAACAAGTCTTGCCAAAAGAAAAAGATGAAAGTGTAGAAACCACTCCAGCCAAGATTGTGGGTAAAAGCAATCCCTTCAAATCCACTTTGAAAGCCAATGAAATCAAACTTCTGACTGAATGTGTGAACGAAGCGAATATGTTTACTACTACTGTCAGCACCAAAATACTTACCGATTTTTTCAACTGTAAGTTGGACGGTGTATTGAAAGTTAATAATACCCGTCTGTTGGCTTATCTAATGATGCAACTCAGCTGTTATAACTACATCGTTTATGAGTGGCAGTCAGTTATAGCAAACAACAAGTTGATATTGAAGAAGATAAAAGGAGAACCGCTTACACGTACTGACTTGTCGAGTGCGACAGACCAGGCGAAGAACATTTATCCGAAAGGATATGAAATCATAGACAAATACATCAAACAACTGCAAAAAGGTTGAGCATAGATTGAACGCTCAAACAAAGGTCAATTAGACTTCATTTTCAACCTCTTAACTTTGCCCCCGTTAACACAAAAGACGAGGGTGCGCACCTTCATATTGTTTCACCTAAATTCCCAAACGATATGGAAAAAGACTTGGAGTTAAGAGTTTCCGAACTCGAAAAGATGTTGTTCCTTTCAAAGAATGTGCTTAGCTTCGATGAAGCGAGCAGGTTCTTGAACCTTTCTAAAAGTTACCTGTACAAGCTGACTTCGGGTAACTTGATACCCCATTACAAGCCGCAGGGCAAAATGCTTTATTTTGAAAAAGCTGAACTGGAAGCATGGTTGCGTCAGAACCCGGTGAAGACGCAGGCGCAGATAGAGCAGGAAGCGCAGAAGTATATCCTTAACCGTCCTCTAAAGAAATAATGGCTATGGAAAACAAGAAGAAAGAGGAAATCGGACAAGGCACAGCCATGACGAAAGAAGATTTTGCAGCCCTTTGGAAAACCATTCGTCTAAAGGTGACGGACACTTATGAAATACCGCCCGAAATTCTTTGGGTGAACGGTTCTACTATCGGCACATTGGGCAATTTCAGCGCATCCACAGGCAAAGCCAAGAGCAAAAAGACATTCAACATTTCCGCCATTGTTGCGGCTGCATTGAAGAATGACGAGGTTCTGAAGTATTCGGCATATCTGCCACCGAACAAGCGCAAAATTCTCTATGTTGATACCGAGCAGAGCAAGTACCATTGTCATAAGGTCATGGAACGTATTTTGCGCCTTGCCGGACTGCCGACCGATAAGGATGTGGACGATTTTGTTTTCATTGTGTTAAGAGAACATACCCCCGACAAGCGTAAGCAGATAATTGGCTATATGTTGGAGAATATGCCCGATGTGGGGTTGCTCATTATTGACGGAATCCGTGATTTGATGTACGACATCAACAGTCCGAGCGAATCGACCGACCTAATCAACCTTTTGATGCGCTGGTCAAGTGGGTATAACCTGCATATCCACACCGTACTGCATTTGAACAAGGGGGATGATAACACAAGAGGACATATTGGTACAGAGCTGAACAACAAGGCTGAAACCGTCCTGCAAATCACGAAAAGCACGCAGGACGGCAATATAAGCGAAGTAAAGGCGATGCATATACGTGACCGTGAGTTTGACCCGTTCGCATTTCGCATCAATGACAACGCTTTGCCCGAAGTCATGGACGGTTATGTATTCCAGCAACCCAAACAAGACAGGAACTTTCCGCTTACAGAGCTGACGGAACAGCAGCACCGGGAAGCATTGGAGAACGGTTTTGGCAAGCAGGTTGTACAAGGCTATTCCAATGTGATAGCGGCATTGAAACAAGGTTACGCAAGTATAGGTTACGAGCGTGGACGCAATGTCCTTGTGTCGCTTAACAAGTTCCTTGTGAACAAGCGCATGATTGTGAAAGAGGGTAAGGGCTATCGCTACAATCCCGATTTTCATTATTAAAAGTCGGTTTGGTTTAGTCCGGGTGTATATATAAGCGGAACGGACTGTCTGTTTCCCGGTATCGACAGCAGGCAGGTTTAGTATGGTACGGGTATATATATGACGGACTAAACAGGACTGGCGCACTTTTCAACGATTTTTTAATCCCCAAAAAGAAAATATTATGAACATCGAAGATGTGAAACAAATACCCATCGCAGATTATCTGCATAGTTTAGGTTATTCGCCCGTCAAGCGGCAGGGTAACGGTTTATGGTACAAATCACCGTTAAGGGAGGAACACGAACCGTCTTTCAAGGTGAACACTGACCGCAACCTTTGGTATGACTTTGGCGCAGGCAAGGGCGGCAACATCATCGCATTGGCAAAGGAACTCTATTGTTCCGACAGCCTGCCATACCTTTTAAACCGGATAGCGGAACAGACACCGCACGTCCGCCCGGTCAGTTTTTCTTTTCCCCAGCGTAGGACAGAACCGAGTTTCCAACATTTGGAAGTCTGTGGCTTGACCCATCCGGCATTGCTCCGTTACTTGCAGGGACGGGGTATCAATGTCGAACTGGCAAAAAGAGAATGTAAGGAACTTCATTTCACCCATAACGGCAGACCGTTCTTTGCTATCGGTTTCCCGAATATGGCAGGAGGTTACGAGGTTCGCAATTCCTTTTTTAAGGGCTGCATCGCCCCGAAAGACATCACCCATATACGGCAGCAGGGAGAGCCGAGAGAGAAGTGTTTGGTATTCGAGGGTTTTATGGACTATCTTTCTTTCCTCACGCTCCGGATGAAGAACTGTCCGACCATGCCCGACCTTGACAGGCAGGATTATGTTATACTCAACTCTACTGTCAATGTGCCGAAAGCCATTGGCGTGCTGTACCCGTATGAACGCATCCACTGTATGCTTGACAATGACAAGTCAGGATATGAAGCGACACGGGCTATCGAATTGGAATACTCCTACCGTGTGCGTGACTTCTCGGACAATTACAGGGGGTATTCGGACTTGAACGATTACCTGTGCGGCAGGAAGCAGGAACAGAAGAACAGTACCAGCCAAGCGCAGGCGATAAAGCAGGAAACCGGACAACGTGCCGCCCCA
The DNA here is from genome assembly GCF_013009555.1 of Phocaeicola dorei. Classification (NCBI taxonomy): domain Bacteria; kingdom Pseudomonadati; phylum Bacteroidota; class Bacteroidia; order Bacteroidales; family Bacteroidaceae; genus Phocaeicola; species Phocaeicola dorei. The sequence continues at coordinate 345,555 of NZ_CP046176.1, forward strand.
AGACAAAAGAGAGGCAGGGGTATTTAGTCCGGTAGGATTACCAGCGGCAGGCGGTTTAACTTGGAGAGCAAGGTTATGTTTCGGTAGACCGAAACTACCTTGCTTTGCTTGACAGCAAAGAAAATTTCTCCCGTTGGTCGCAATTTTTAAGATACCATTTAAATGTAAAAAACCATGACGAATATAAAGGATAAGCCGGGGGGACGTCCGGCAAAAAAACGGATAGAGAAGCAGCAACGGGTAGTCAGCACGAAGCTGACCGAGTTGCAGTATTACGCCATCAGGAAGCGAGCCGGGGAAGCCGGGTTGCGTGTCAGTGAGTATGTCCGGCAGGCGGTTGTTTCGGCGGAGGTCATACCCCGGCTGAACAGGCAGGATGCGGACACCATCCGCAAGCTGGCAGGGGAAGCCAACAACATCAACCAACTGGCGCACCGGGCGAATGCTGGAGGTTTCGCACTGGTGGCGGTGGAATTGGTGAAACTCAAAAACAGAATTGTCGAAATTATAAACCAGTTGTCGGATGATTGGAAAAATAAAAAAGGGAAGCGGGTTTAAGGGCTGCGTGAACTATGTGCTGGGCAAGGAACAGGCGGCTTTGCTCTATGCGGACGGGGTACTGACAGAAAGCCGGGGAGATATAATCCGCAGCTTCTGTATGCAGACCGGGATGAATCCCGACTTGAAAAAGCCAGTCGGACATATTGCGCTAAGCTATTCGGCAGTGGATGCGCCCAAATTGTCAGACGAGAAAATGATACAGCTTGCGCAGGAATATATGCGTGAAATGAAAATCACCGATACGCAGTATATCATCGTACGCCATCAAGACCGGGAGCATCCACACGTGCATATCGTGTTCAACCGCATAGACAATAACGGCAAGACCATTTCGGACAAGAACGATATGTACCGTAACGAGCAGGTATGCAAGAAGCTGAAAACCAAGCACGGGCTTTATTTCGCTGGTGGAAAAGAACAGGTAAAGCAGCACCGCTTGAAAGAACCGGACAAATCGAAATACGAGATTTACAACGCTGTAAAGAATGAAATCGGGAAGTCCAAGAACTGGCAGCAGTTACAGGAGCGGTTAGCGGAAAAGGGTATCACTATCCGGTTCAAGTATAAGGGGCAGACAAGCGAGATACAAGGCGTTTCCTTTTCCAAAGGCGAATACACGTTCAAGGGTTCGGAGATAGACCGCAATTTCACTTTCTCCAAACTGGATAAATGTTTTGGGGATGTAGGGCAAACGACAGCCGGAAGCAATAAGCAAACGGTTACTGCACCTATTCAGAAATCAGTACCAGCACCCGACAAAGCGGATAATTCATTTATTACAGGTGTAGGCGGTCTGTTTTCCGGCTTGTCAGCCCCAGTTGATGAAATGCCTGATGATTCCTTTTTGAGAAAGAAGAAGAAAAAGAAGAAAAAACAACTAAAATTATAAGCATATGGAGAATAATTTGATTTTGGAGGGACTTCTCTCTATGGTTACAGAACTGAAAGAGAAGCAGGAACAGCAGATAACGCCAGCTAGTCGGGAAGAAACGATGAAACGGTTTGATGCAATAGAGCAGTGTCTTTTGGAATTGCGGAACAATCCGACTATTCCCGGAAACGAACTACAAGCCATTTCAACCCTGCTTGCTGCTATAAGGAAAGGGGAACAGGAACAACGGAAATCCCTTGAATACGTCAAAAAATATGTGACGGCTTCTTATGCTTGCCTAAAATCTTTGATGGATGCGTTGGCTGCTTACGGTACACGGAAAGATGAAGAAACAAAACCTGTTTCTTGGCAGGATAAAATCCTCAATCGGGTAACTTCCTACCTGCAGCCCAAGTTCTTTCTTCTTTTGGCAGGAGTAATCATTTGCCTTGTATCGCTGGCGTTGAACATCCGTTTTGCGGAACGTATGCAGAAACTACAGGACAACGATATAAAGTATCGTTATCTCTTGATGAAAGGAAAGGCTGAGGGAAGCGACATTAATTTGCTGGAGGTGAATTTCAACCGGGAACGAGATAACGCTTTTATCCAAAGTCTGACTGATTCGGTGGTTGGTTTTGAATATCGCAGTAAGAAGCAAGCAGAAGCGTTGGAACGAGTAAGGCTTTTGAATGAACAAGCTGAACAGCTAAGGAAGAAAGCAGATAAGTTAGGAAATCCATAAAGAATAGAGAGCCAGAGCAAATGATACTCATTGTTTTGGCTCGTTTATCATAATCTAACAGCTTATTAAATTGGGTATTAAATAAATAGAGTGTTTTTAGGAAGATTTTAATGGATTGATGAGCTCAATTGCAAACTCTTTGTTACTTTTGTTAAATGATAAAATGAGAATAGCTATGGATAAGCCTTTGTTTGTTGAATGTCATAACGCATTAGAATATAATTATCTATTTAAGGATGTTGATAATATGAATTTTTACTCAGCCAAGATGGATGAAAATGAGTATATAGTGGTAGATGATTATGATTGTGATAATTATGATATTTGGTCTGAGGTGCAAATTGTTCTTTTGGAGAATGATAGATTGCTTTGTAGACATAAAGGAAAATATGGTGTAGTAAATTCAGAAGGTTGGGATATTATTCCTTTTGTTTATGATAAATTTGAGAAAAGAGCGGAAACTAATGGAAATATGTATGATGTTTTATTGGGTAATAGGTGGGGAGTTATTGATTCATCGGGAAAGGAGTTTTTCCGGATAAAATATAGTAACCCTATTCCAATATTAGAGTTTCCAAGAAGAGTTTCTGATGATATGTTGTGTAGGAGGACTATACTTGTAGAAGATGCTGATACTCACCGTAAGGGATTGGTGGATTTTGATGGACGGGAAATCATCCCTACAATATATTCTAAAATAGAACGGAGTGGGAATTGGGACTATGTTTATGTGAATTTTGGAGCTATGGAGGAAACTGATCCTGATTGTACGTGGAATGGAGTATGGGGATGCTGCAATTGGCAAGGTAAAGAGATTATTCCCGTAAAGTATCATGCTATCCATTATATTAATGAGTATTTTATAGCTGGAGACGATGAATATGAATGTGGTGGCGTGTTCGTGGATAGATATTATGGAACATATGATTTATACGATTTAGAAGGTACTATGGTCATAGGTGGATTTAACAATTGTCAAATTGGAACTAATTATTTTATTCTTAATTTTGGGATAGTTGTTAAATCTTATTGGAAAACAACTTATTGGGGAAATACTGAAATTGAATGTGGTGACGAATTAGTAAAAGAGTTAAATTGTGATAAAATGTATTCTATTATTGTTGATAAAGATTTGAAATCATTTATTCCTAGGCATTTAATAAATGAAGCTCGTGAAGAAATAGAATATGAATTTGATTTTTTATGTAACAATCTACCTGTGGGTGAAGGTCTGCTTATAGGGGAATCTCCCAAATTGTGCAAAGGAAAAAGATATAGTGAAGATGATAAGATAATAAAGGGGATTAGTGTCTGTTCGGCTTCTTCTATAAATGACACCGTTGTAATGTACAGTATAAGTAATAAAAATGTAATGAATGATGGCTCAATAGGGGGATTGAAAGGAATTGTTTTTTGCAATGAGCGAATGGTTATTGCTCCAACATATATAGATGTAAAATCAATAAATAGTGAGTTGCTTTTTATTCAAAATGAAAGAGGCTTAGTTGGTATAAGAAATGTTACAAAAGAATTGCTGGAACCACAATTTAGTTTGATAATTAATCCGTATAATAATATAGCTATAGGATTTAAAATTAAATATGTAGAAGAAGATGATATATATCAATGCCAATGCTGTTTGTTGAAATTTAACAAAGATGCTATTTGTCAAGAGGATGTGGTGAAAATAACTGGGTCTCAGTTGTATGAATTGTTATGTCCAACTTTTGAATCATTAGATGGTTGGGAAACTCTTGTGACAAGCGAGGAACATAAAATATTGATAGCACAGTATTGGAAGCACATTTCTCATGATAACAATGATACTAATCGTTTTTGGTATCCATATTATAAAGATTTTAAATATCTTTGGGAGGATGAACATTATGAAGAAGTAAGAGAGGGTATGTCCGATGATTCGGCAGATTCATACGATTGGAGGTATTATAATGATGGCTTGGATATGGATCAGCAAGATGAACGTTTCTGGAATTTTTAAAAATACTGATTTACCTTATACTAAAAATATTTTATATTTATCAAGTAGTGGTTGGCATTCCATTCTTGGATGTATATTGAAGTTTGTTTTGGATAAAATCTTGCAATATTTCTATAGCATATTTTTGAGACTGCTCTTTATTGAAGCTAGGATTTTCAATATATATGATAGAGCAAGAAGGCTCAATTTTTTCTGCAAATTCATATTTATGATTCCTTTTTTCTACCACAGACCATGAAGGAAATGCTTCAATTTGCATAGGATTGAATGTTTGGATAGCTGGCTTGGCAGTACATTTAGTTCATACCTTTGTCTATATATCCAAAATGGACTAAACCTATTTCTATTGACAGTGATATATATGCTTACGAAGAGAAACTGATTTCTGCTTTTCTTTTTGCCAGTGTACTTTTGATGATAAAGTGTATGCTATGCTTAGTCGTTTGAGGGGAATGTGCCAGTTTTGACACATTCCCCTCAAAAATAGATTGTTCCAAGTTGTTTCCCGTCACTAATGCATGGTCTTTCAAAAATAACATTGAAGTTATTATTCCCTTATAACTTTAATAATTGATTATGTCAGGGAAGTTATATACTGCTTCTTTTGCTATTCCTGTATTGATACAAACGAATTCGACATGCATATACCCATTGGTATCTATCGTAACTTTGGTCTTGAGTTTTACTTGACCAGCTTTCAGTTTTGGTAAGTTCTCTAATCGAATCTTTAATAATGGTTTATTGTTGTCTGCATTATCATTATTGCCAAATAAAATATCGCAAACAATACATTCTTGATTGTCTACTACAGTACAAGTATCAACTGTATTTGTAAACGGTAAAGTTTGACCTTGTTTTATAATGTTTAATGTCCTATTATCAATATTATTAATGCGACACCTCATTCCTACGTTCAATTTTAATGTTGGGTTATGGCGTTTGTCTTGTGATACGACTGTTGCTAATTTAGTTATAGCAATATTATTTTTTAAATCATAAACGGTCTTTAAAGTTTCTGGTGAAATAAGATTGCTATTTTCCATGCTTTTATACTCTTCGATAATGTCGTCATATTCTTGAAGAAAATTATCTTCCACTATATCTGATAAACGTATGCGAGAATATTCAGTTACTTCTGTTAGCCCATTCCAAAGATTAGTAAAGTAATTTGTGTAATCATTACATACATTTAATTCATCCGTGGTTATTATATTTTCTGCATTTCTTTGTTCTGCTGCATATGTCCAATTATACGATCCTGTTATTAAAAGATGACCATCGAACAAACAGAACTTGTTGTGCATTAGAACTTTTTTGCTATCAACAAAACATAATTTACCCCCCTTTTGAAGATATAATGAAAAATCAAGACCATATTCATTGCGATTGATAATATCATTAATGAGGATAAGCGAAACATTTACACCTCTATCTATAGCTCCAATTATAGCGTTAAATAAATCTCGTTGAGTAAACCATGCAACGGCTATTGATATATCTCTTTTAGAGTTGTGTATTTCATTAAGAATTATGTTTCTTATATTTGAAAAATAAGCTTGTATCATATGTGGATATTCTTTTTAATAGTTCTGACAAGAAATAAATTCCTGTATTTCTTCTTCGGTTGGAAGCTCTATCATGTATTTCTGTACAAAGATATTCGGGTCTAATCCAGCAGTGGCATACTTCACTAATGTATCACCCTTTTCAGTACAAAGCAGAATACCGATAGGCGGATTATCATCCGGTTGCATTACTTCCGCTTTGAAATAGTTCAGATACATATTTAGTTGCGAAGCATACTCATGGCGGAACTTGTCTATCTTTAATTCCACAATAACATGACATTTCAAAATACGGTGATAGAACACAAGGTCGGCAAAAAAATAATCTTCATCAATCAAGATGCGTTTTTGCCGGGCTTCAAAGCAAAAGCCATGTCCCATTTCTAATAGAAAGTGTTGCAGGTTGTCAAGAATAGATTGTTCCAAATCGTTTTCCGTTACTAGTGCACGGTCGTTTAGTCCTAAGAACTCCAAAGTAACAGGGGTGTTGATAATATCTTTGGGTTGCAATAGGGTTGCTTGTTGCTGGACTAAGGCGGAGAGGGCTTCTTTGTTATTGGATAGTCCGCAACGTTCGTAATATAAAGATGCGATTTGTCGCTCCAATTCTCTTGCAGACCAACAGCCCCTCATTGTTTCCATTTCATAAAAAGCACGTTTAACTGGGTTTTCAATTTTGGATATAAATTTTAAGTGAGAATATGGTAGCCTGTTAAACAACTTTTCGGCAGGTATATTCCAGTTATTAATCTGATTGTCTGCTGTATGTAATTCGGCACACACCGTGTGCCGAATTGGTTCTGTGAATTCGGCGGACAGTGTGTGCCGAATTTCATTTCCTGACATTATGTAGTGCAATATCTGTTCTTTTAGCTGTGGATAAACAAGATATAACCGCCTAAATTCACGGAATCTACGTTCATTCAGACCTTTTGTTTTCAGTTGTTGTTCCAGCTTCTTCAACAGTTGTTCACCGTAGGCGGCACGGTCTTCTCCGTTCTGCTCAAATTCTACGATATAGCACCCCATAAGCCAGTTACGGGAAGTAAGGGCAAGGTTTACAGCGTGTGCGGCTTGTGCCTGCAACGTGTTCTGTATCGTGCTGATATGTTTTACTAATGCTTCAAAGTTCATAGTTACAAAGATAAGTCTTTTATGGTTAAAACTTTAGTTCCGGCAAGCTGTTTATTGCTTCCTCTTTCAATTTATCCACCGCACGGGTGTACTTCTCCGTATGCTTCAATCCGCTATGCCCTAAAAGGCTGGCTACGGTTTTGATATTAGCCCCATTGTTCAGGATGTTCACGGCAAACGAATGCCGGGCACAATGCCAGCTTATATGTTTGTCTATCCCGGCTCTCTTTACCCAACGCTTTACTGATTTACAGCAACTTTCGTAAGTAGGTAAATCGAATATCAAACAGTTTTTATCTGCCGGAGCTTCACCAATGATAGACAATAGACCATCATTCAGGGGAATAACCACACCACTACTGGCAGAATGTCCCTTTGTCTTGCTTTGTTCAAACTTTAATAACCGATTAGCGTAATCTACATTTTTATAGGTAAGGTCTTTTACATCACAGAAACGCAAACCACTGTATAAACAGAAGATAAAAGCTCGTCTGACATTCGGGTTCTCGTTGTCATAATGGCAAGCCGCCAACTTTTGTATTTCTTCGGGAGAAAGAACATCTTTTCGAAGCATTTGGCTATCCACTTTACAGGTAACACTTTTACATGGGTCTTTCAACATTACATCGTGGTCAATCGCATATCGAATAACTTTCTTGAAACGCTGGTAAATGCTTTTAGCACCTTCACCCACACTTCGGGATTGCAAATAGGCTACAAACTGCTCCATCATTTCTTTGGTGATAAGTTCCGGTTTGATACTAAACTCATTCATGGGGTATTGCTCTTTTAAGAAGTCCTTAAAACGGCTAAGCGCAATTTGTACCATGCGAATATCTTTCTTGGTATAACTGTTGATATAGGCTTGGAAATAGTCTAAGAAATTGACCGTTCTATCTTTTTTCAACCGATAGCCCAACATACTTTCTTTAAATTCTTGCTCACGCTCCGCACGTATCTTTGTGGCAAGCTCCAATGTTTCTTTGTTCTGCTGGCGTTCCGCAGGGGTACGGGGCTTATCTATCAGATACAGACTAAGGTTTTCTTTTCGCCTGTTGTGCTTTACTGCAAACTTGGGCTTACCTTGCATCTTTCCACTATCATAGTACACTTGATTGCCGTTTTCATCTAATACGGGCTTTTCCTCTCTACCTAAATAATACTCTAAGTAAAGGCTGATTCTACCATCCGAGAGCTTATTTTGCTCTAACTTGGGGTTTTCTTTCGTTTTATTTTCTAACTTTGCCATTGTTTAGAGGTTTTATCCCGATTTAGGTACCATAACCGGGCGATTACGCTAAACAGTTGATTTTCTTTTGTTTTCCGATATTGCAAAGGTACAAAAGAAAATGATATTTCAAAGTGTACTAAAAGTGTACTGAATAACAGAAAACGGGCAAAATAGGGCAAAAATGGAGAAAATAGGAAATATGCAAATAACTGATAATAAGGAAAATAAATTCTTTTGTTTTCCTATTATTTCTATGGCTTGTACCGGGTCTGGGTACTGAAGCGGAGAAAGTTGAAAAACTCTCTCCGCTTTTCTTTTCTACTCCCCGTAACTCGTTGGTTTGCTGATAGATTAAATCAAGGGTCAACGTAAAAACCTGAGGGATTCATAGATTAAGCATAAATTTTAGTCAGTCTGAATAGAAAGAAAGTCCTGTCCTTTACTCCTCTGAACTGTGTTCTGAAGTCCTTGATTTTGGCATTGAACGATTCGGAAGCTGCGTTGGTGGAACGCCTGTCGAAAAAGTTGACGATTTCCAGATAATGTGTCTGTATGGAACGTATTACCCTTCCGAACGCAAGAAAGCCGGACTTTTCAACTTCGTCATACCATCTGGCAAGTCTTGTCAGAGCGGTGTCCTTGTGCTTGCACTGGTGATATATCAACCCGAGCCTCATGGAAAGATAGTATGCCTTCTTCAGGTCGGGATATTCCCTGAAGAGGATACCGGCACGTATGCGTTGGGATTCAGTCCATAATGACTCTTTTTTATACAGCAGATAGATACTGCGGGCGAGCAATTGCTTGCGCGAATCCCCGTTCTCAAAGGTCGGGGCATGGTATATCTTCCCGCACGCCTTTGCGTATGCGATCTGTATTGATTCCTTGTCCAAAGCCTCCCAGCGTGCCTTCACGCGCATTTCCTGTAAAGCTTCAAAAGCCAGCTTCTGCACATGGAAACGGTCAGTAACACGGCGTGCCGCAGGAAAGCAGACACGGGCGATCTGTTCCATATTAGGAGCCATATCCATAGTGATTTCCCTTACCTGAAACCGTCTGCGCCGGGAGAGACGGAGCAATACGGAGGTGACACTCCTTACATCTGTACCTTTTACAATGGCGATGATGCTGCCTGAACGGCCTGTCTTTTCCTTGTTTATGAGGATAGTATAGAGCTCACCACGCGAAAGGCAGACTTCATCTATACCCACATAGGCCCCTATATTCTTCTCAAAGAGAAGCCAGTCCCCGGCATGAGGAAGAGACTCCCATTTCAGATAACCGCTCAAGTGGTTGCGGTATTGACGTTCAAGAAGCTCACCGTCCACACCGAACAGGGTTCCCAGCAGCTTACAACTGACAGGAAGCGTATCAATATAATTCTTTTAAAAAAGACGCAAACTCATGCGTCATACGGCTGCCTTCCGCTACCAGTTTCCAGTTACGGCTTACGTAACGCCCCTCGTCTTTCAAAATCCACCGGCGCCGGCGGATATTCAGGAAAAGATTCTTGCCACGGATGGGGAAGTCCCGGACTACTACAGGGTCGTAGAAGCCTTTGCTTTCCACTTTGACAGTCGAATATTCACCGGGAAGCTCATTTTTCTCTTCCAGGTAAATCACGATTTCACTACTGCTTTCCTTTACATCGGAAATGTTGAAATAATCCAAGGTACCTTCGGGAAGAAGGAGACGGTAACCGTTAGTTTCCATAATCGCTGATGATTCGTTTGTTTCACACAAAGATAGGATTTTATCGGATATACCCCTCAGGATTTTACGTTGACCCCTTCTTTGGTGTATCTCTCCAACATTCTGTTATATTCTTCTTTGGTTAAATCTCCGTCCAGGTATTTATCCTCAATGCTGTTGATGCGTTTTTGGACGGTAGAAAGTTCATTTTGCAGTGCTGCTACTTCTTTTTTACTTTCTCCTTTGCGTTCACTTTGCAAATCCTTTAGAATTTCGTTATACAAGTCCAATACCGTTTTATTGGGCTTTAATTGGGCTGTGTATCGAGCGAACTCTTCATTTACGTTTTCTGATCTCACCCTTATATGTTTTTGATTGTTACAACAAAAGTAGTAGGTGTATTTGCCGCCATTGCCCGAACTTGTCGCACCAGTTAAGGCACAACCACATACGGGGCAGATTAAAAACTTCCGCAAATACAAATCGAGATTTATGGCTTTGGATAGTTTGGGTGTTTTCTTTCTTTTACCGTCCAAAATCTCTTGAACTTTATAGAATGTTTCTTCGTCTATAATTGCTTCATGTTCACCGTTTACATAATATTCGGGTTCTCCTTTGTATGCTGGCATACGTATTTTGCCAATGTAGAATTTATTACGCAACATTTCAAGAAATGAACTTTCAGGTATATTATATCCTTTTCTTGCAAATTTCCTACGGATATAGCAAGGTGTTTCAATATCTTTAGCCACTTCTTTAAACATGGCTTGTATAAATGGTGCTGTATTGGTATCTATTTCTACATGGGTTTCATGTTTGCTAATACGTACATTCTTATATCCTTCTTGGTGTTTTATTAGCACATTTTCCTTTTGCCAATGTTCCATGAATACCGTCCATTGTGTCTTTTGACCTTTTGATGTTGTCGCATTGTGCCTGTACTCCAATAATAGGGGCCAGGTGTCTGAATTGAAGTCTAAAGGTGCTTCAATTGCATTTGGTTCAACTCCCGATTTAAGTAATTCTTTTAGGTTCTCACTGGCACTGATAATGTCTCGTGAATATCTATCCCACTGCAAGAATAGTAATTTGTTTACTCTACTTTTGTTTTTACGTATATAATTCATTATTCCTTGTATGACAGGACGCTTTTCAAATGTTTTAGCACTCTCATCCTCTCTGTATGGGATATTGTCAATGATATTTATATCCCATTTGGTTACAATACTTCCGTAGACGTTCTTCTTGTACGTCTAAGCTGGCTCCTAATGTTTGTTCATTTGAACTTACTCTATAATATATTATTACATTTGCATTCATAATTCTTGTTTTTTAGTTAATGCTATTTTTTCATTCTCTATCTGCAATTTTGCTAATTGTACCTTGCAGATTTACATACCTCATTTTTATGTAATTTGACATATTCTACTTTTAGCAAGATATTACTTTACAGTTGTTAACTCTTTTAAAGTGTCCGTATCTTCATTCCGATTGCTAAAAATTGTTTTCCTATTTTCCATCCGATAACTGTTTCCCGACAGCTGTATAATCTCACAACAGTAGAGCAGTCTGTCAAGCAATGCCGCTGCGACAGCTTCCTCTCCCGGTGTTACCAGTCATTCTGTAAGGGAGTAGTTGGCTGTAACGATAAGCGATGTCTTTTCCTGAAACTCATTCACCAGTTTGAACAGCAACATGACATTTTCTCTTTTCAAGGGAAAGAGTGTGGCATTGTCAATGGCCAGCAGCTGTGCCTTCGTGATCCGTTTGTAAGTTTTCATCGCATGCCGGGAAACATCCCTTGTCTTCAGGCAGGTCAGAAGATCTTCCAGCGTAACCATATACGCCCTGTATCCGTTTTTCACCGCCTCATGGACAAGCCTGGCGGCGATATAGGTCTTTCCTGTTCCGGATCTCCTCCCTGAGACAGGCGAGCAGAAACTCCGGATAGGTCAGCTGCTTTTCCTGGGCCTGATGCAGCAGTTCCTCCAGATGTTCGGCCAGATTGCCCAGCTTGAGCATACGTGCACATTCCATGAGTTCCTTGCTTATGTCTTGTCATATTCCCTAAGTATTTCGTTATAAGACTGTATCAAGCTGCCTTGTCGGGGCAGGCAATCCTCCAGTCCGTATGTTTCCGTTCCATTGTCCTTCCCCCTGCACACATATTCACACAGGCTTTTAACCGAGTCCCCGTTATAGATGCCTTTGTCAAGGCATATGCGTATGGTCTCTATCAGCGTGTTCTTGTCATATCCGGAAATTATGCGCAGGATCACCTCCGGATTATCCCTGTAGTAACGTTTTTTCCTCCTTTTCAGATTATCCATCCACATGGCTACCTCCCTGTTGTCGGACACATGAAAAAGGATGCGTTCGGCTATTTTCACTCCGGCGTTTCTCGGTTTCCTGTGGGAGTCGTCATAAACGGTCCTTCCCTTCCGGGTACAGAGCACATGCCGGCAGATGAGCTTCCCCGTATCCTTGTTGTACAGCTCCACATTCCCTTCCGTCTCCTGCAGCCAGACAGTTGTCTGCCCGCTCCGGTAAGTTCCGCATGGCAGGCTGTAATAATTCCCCCTGTACTGCACTGTATTGTCCTTGCGGACATGGTATTCCCTCATCTCCTCCTGCGGTGGCTGTGGCGTCCCATGATAGGGTATGAGAAAACTTTTCTCCACGGCAAACTCTTCCCGTGGGACAAGACGGGCGGTCCCGTGCACCTTCCCGTTCCCCGTCCTTTCGAGCCATTCGAGGGCCTCCCTGTTCAGACTGTCGATATCACGGAACACACGTGCCACCAGAAAGTTCTCCTTCACATATTTCACTACGTTCTCGACCTTGCCTTTTGACTCGGGGTCGGCCTTATGGCAGAACACCGGCTGGAAATGCTGCTCCCTGACAAACGTCTGGAACTTCCTTGTCAGCACCAGGTCTCCCAGGTTCTCCCGGGAAATCAGCACCCTGTCCTGGTCATAAAGGATCTTTTCCGGTTTCCCTCCGAAATACTCAAAGGCGCGCTCGTGTGCATAGATGGCGAGCTCCGTGTCGAAAGGGCGACGGCTGAAACAGGTGAACTTGTAGCGTGAACGTGCCAGGACGATCGCAAAAAAATAGACTTTCGTGCTTCTGCCGTTTTCCGCGGACATCCATTTCTCCCCGAGATCTGCCTGCGCATACTTCCCATAGGGGGTATCCGGCAGTTTCTCATAGTCCCTGCGTATCCTGGCCTCCGACTTCTTTCCGATGCCATATTTGCAGCGCACCTTTTCTACAAAATTGAATACGGTCTTGTCGCACACTTTCGGGAAATCCGGATAGCATTCTCTAAGCCAGTCATGCATCCGTGCGGCCGATATGTACGGATATTCCTCCAGAGTCCCCCGCACATACTCCTCGTATCCTGCCAGTTTCAGCGTGTATTTGCGATGCGAATTCCGCCTCCTTACAAAATCTTCCTGGGACATCTGCAGATATTTCCGCACGGTGCTTCTGTCCACTCCCAGGTGCTTCCCGATCTGTGTCTTGTTTAATCCTTTCGACTGAAGCTCTCTAACCTTGTACCACATATACTGTTTCTCTTTAAAAAATCGGCTCGTTGTTATCATAATGATGTCTGTCTTTTTGAGCCGGCAAAGATAGACATCCCCGGAAAAGTGCGGTATTCGCATTTTCCATTTTCCTGCTGATAAAGTTATAAATTACATACAGAAAGGAAAAATATACGAGGTGCAGTACAGCATCCCGGAAGGCTATCCCGAAAAACTCCTCCCGGTGAAGGTGAAGATAACCTCCAACCACAGCGTGCCCAGCCGCCGAAAGACCACTTTGTGGCCTTATACCAATGAGTTTCGACATCGTGCGCAACGGAGAAGCCCAAAAAGTCAATCCGCCCTATGGGTTCAAGTACCTCTACACGATGGATAACTATGATTCTTCCGATGGAGGCTCTTCCTTACTATTATGATTTGGGCTATAGGTTTACACAGAAATATTGGGGCAAAGGATATGCCACAGAAGCTTCTGCCGCTTTGATGGATTATGCTTTCAATAAACTGAAGATTCCGTGTGTCTATGCCCTCATTGAAGCCGACAATTTGAAATCAAGGCGTGTTTTAGAGAAAGTAGGATTCCACGAAGATAAGCCTATGACGATTGACGGTGTACCTCATGTACAATTCAAAGCAATAAAGCCAATGTGAGGACGTAAACCATATCTGTATGGGACATCATGATAAGGAATACGTTTATTTGTTTATGTGTTATCGTGATAGGAATGTTAGTTTTACCTTTTGCGGCACTCTCCTCGCATTAGAATATAACGGTATGACATTGTATGATATTATTCTTAGTCCTCAATCCAGTGTTCTCAATCGTATTGGGAACTTTTTTCATAAAACCGCTGAAAGAAAGAATAATATTTTTCATCGGTTTTATTTAGAAAGAATAAAGTTGTTCGTATATTTGCGAACATAAAAATAAGAAGACTATGGAATCCAAGAAATATACATTGGAACAAGAGCAGATAGCCCGCTTTGCCAAAGCGATGGGGCATCCGGCAAGAATGGCTATTCTTGAATTCTTAGCCAAGCAGGATTGCTGTTTTTTCGGAGATATTCACGAAGAACTCCCCATCGCGAAAGCGACGGTTTCACAACATCTGAAAGAGTTGAAAGAAGCAGGTTTGATACAAGGAGAGATAGAAACGCCGAAAGTGAAATATTGTATCAATCGAGAGAATTGGAAAATAGCTTCGATGCTTTTTTCTAAATTCTTCGGACAATGTGTATGTAAAAAGGAGAGTTGTTGCGAATAGGGACAATTTTTTTAGGATTATTGTTCGTTGTTTTGCGAATAACAAACACAAATAACAACCAATAAAAACAAAAGCGTATGAACAGATTGATTTTAGCCTTGATTATCAGCTGCGGATTGACTGCTTGCAGTAACAATGGGACAAAGAAGAGTGCTTCTACTGATGTGGAGCAAACCCAGCCACAAGAACAGAAAGACCGTGTGGAGGTGTTGTATTTTCATAGCAAACAGCGATGCGCTACCTGCATGGCAATAGAAAAGAACGCCAAAGAAGCGGTAGAGGCAGAATTTGCTGACGAACTGAAAAACGGAACACTCGTTTTCAGAACTATCGACATTTCCGAACCGAAGAACGAAGCTATCGCCGAGAAATACGAGGTTACATGGTCTTCGCTTTTCATCAGCAAATGGAAAGCCGGCAAAGAAACGTATGAAAATCTGACCGAATATGCTTTTGCCAACGCCAGAACTGCTCCCGCCACTTTCAAGAACGGAGTAGCTGAAAAAGTCCGTACCTTATTGAAATAAAGTTCTATGGAGTGGTTACAGACATTATTGGACAGCAGCACGGCTCCTGCACTTACGGCTTTTCTTTTGGGATTGCTTACGGCGGTTTCGCCCTGCCCATTGGCTACGAGTATCGCTGCTATCGGATTTATAGGTAAGGACATTGAAACCCGCCGTCGGATATTCCTCAATGGCTTACTATAACGCTCGGTCGTGTAATTATCTATACATTGCTGGGTATCGTATTGATACTAATACTCAAAGAGGGTTCAAGTCTTTTCGGTATTCAGAAGTTTATCGGCAAATACGGAGAACTCGTACTCGGCCCTGCCTTGTTATTGATAGGTTTATTCATACTGTTCGGAGGCAAACTGAAATTACCCTCTTTCGGTTTTAAGGGAAATGGCGAGGGCTTAGCCCGTAAAGGAGGATGGGGAGCGTTTTTGCTCGGCGTGTTGTTCGCTATGGCATTTTGTCCCACCAGCGGAGTTTTCTATTTCGGCATATTGATTCCGATGTCGGCAACGACTGTTGCAGGCTATCTGCTGCCCGTCCTTTTGCCATAGCTACTGCGTTGCCGGTTTTGATTGTCGCTTGGATATTGGCATTCAGTGTACAACATATCGGCAGTTTTTACGGTAAAATGCAGACTGTACAGAAATGGCTGACCCGGATTGTCGGGACATATTTGCGATTATCGGTTTGTATTATTGTGTGATTATGTATTTATAAAAAACAAAAACATGGAAATCAAAGTATTGGGAACGGGTTGCGCCAAATGCAAGACAACCTATCAGACAATCGAGAAAGTAATTAGCGAGAACAATCTCGAAGACGTGAAACTTACGAAAGTAGAGGATATTGTGGAAATACTCAATTCCGGCATTATGGCCACACCTGCCGTTGTGGTGGATGGAGCCGTTAAAGTCAAGGGACACGTCCCGTCCGAAAAAGAGGTAAAACAAATACTCGGTATTTAAGGTACAGTTATGGATACTAAAAAAGAGTTGAAAATCCTCTTTTGGATGATTGTGGTTTATGCAGCCGTATTTTTCATGCCACTCGGCAATGAGAGGTTCATGACGGCTGTCGATGCAACCCTCGACCTTGCTAAATGGTATGCGCAGGAACACGTTATGTTATGTCTGCTTCCCACCTTTTTCATCGCAGGTGTGATTGCCGTTTTCGTCAGTCAGGGTTCGGTTCTCAAATATTTCGGAGCAAATGCCAAGAAGTGGTTATCCTATACGGCAGCTGCTGTTTCGGGTAGTATATTGGCAGTCTGTTCCTGCACGATTCTGCTGTTGTTTACGAGTATTTACAAACGGGGCGCAGGGTTAGGCCCTGCTATAGCCTTTCTCTATTCCGGCCCAGCCATCAGTATTTTATCCATCATTTTGACAGCCCGTATTTTGGGTGTAGAGATGGGTGTTGCACGAACGGTTGGAGCTATCGGATTCTCCGTAGTGATAGCCTTGCTATGGCATTTATTTTCCGTAAGGAAGAGAAAGCCAAACAAGAGGAACAGATGATTATTGTTCCACTGCTGGAAAGACGCCCGATGTGGCAAACCTCGTTTCACTTTTTTACATTGGTACTGATTCTCGTCTTTGTAAATTGGGGTGCGCCCTTTGCTTTAGACAAAGGTTTGTGGACTTTCATCTTCACCTATAAATGGTATATTACGGGAGTTCTTGCTCTGATGCTCTGTTGGTCGCTTGTCCGAATATTGAAATTGCGTCCATTATGGGTATGTGCCGGAGTCGTGATAACGATTGTTTCTGTTTTCCTTGCAGACGCCCTTATTGCTAAAGCCAAATTAGTACCGCTCGTTCCGATGGTTGTGGGTATAGCTTCACTTTCCATCATCTTGCTGTTTGATAAACGAAACGAGGAAAATAGAGAATGGGCATTATCATCATGGGGATTCGCCAAGCAGATATTACCCTTGTTGGCCGTCGGCGTAGTGACAGCCGGATTTCTTCTGGGTTCGACGCATGATAACACGTCGATTGCCGGAGTTATTTTTAACGAGTGGATTGAATGGGCAGTCGGTGGAAATTCGCTGCTATCCAACTTCTTCGCAAGTTTCACGGGAGTGTTCATGTATTTTGCCGCCCTGACCGAAGTGCCGATTATTCAAGGGTTGTTGGCTTCAGGCATGGGAAAAGGCCCTGCGCTTGCGTTACTGCTGGCCGGCCCGTCGCTGTCGCTACCGAATATGTTGGTTATTCAAGGTGTTATGGGGACAAAGAAAACCATTGTTTATGTAGCTTTGGTTATCATCATGGCAACAATATCGGGTTTTGTATTCGGAAATTTCTTTTAAGTTTCCCGTTTATATTGTTAAACAGACACGAACAAAAATTATTGCTCGTGTCTGTTTTGTGTATTCAAATAATTGCTTTATATTTGTATTCAGAAAGAGTTATTTGACAGCATAGCAATGCAAAATGTTGAAATTCGTACAGTTGCTAAATCGTTACCTCTATTTCTCAAATAATTCGCTAAAAGTTTATTCCCCAATTGGTTAAGTTAAACCGAGAAAAATCTAAAATAAAATGTTTTATTTTCATAATTGTTGGTTTTATGGTACCAGCAAAATGGGTTTACATGCAATCCTTTTTCTATCAGATAGGTATTACGTCTCGTGATGAGACAGGTTTGTCCTTTGGACTTTGTTATCCGATGGTGATGTCGCCCGACACCGTTGCCTTGTGTTTCTCAGCCCTGAATGGTTACACCGCTGACGCTGATACCGTTTTTATTGATATTCAGTTCTATGACTAATTGCTTGTCACCTTCCAAACGCTTGATATCCTGTCCTTCGGATGTGGTCTGTGGGAGTTTGGAAAGGTTGTAGTCCTTCGTTTCATTGCCTATCTTGATTTGTTCTTCTGAATTGAGAGAAAACAAGAATAGCATGTAATTTCCCATTCAAAAAGCGGACGGAGAGTGTCGGTTTATCGGTACTCTCCGTTTGCTTTTTTATGCTATCTTCATTGTCCGTATATAGGCATTTTTCAGGTTACAAATTATGCTGCCTATACACGGTCTGTGTCTATCGGCTAAAAGAAGACTCATTAAAAATAGGTATATTCCCCGCCTGAATCGCAGCGATTATGTAAAATTTATACCTAAAAAAAGGTATTGCAGATATTTTTGATGAAAATTAATTTTGCAGTCGTTTTTAATAAATAAATGAAAGAATGAATCAGGTCAAAATGGTATTAATTTTTGCCATATTATTATTTTTATCTTGTGTGAATGTAAGTGCCCAAGTAATAAAGGGAAGAGTAACCGATAGTACCACAAACGAAGCGTTAAGTTATGCCGCCGTGGAAATACGTTCTTTCGAGGATGATGTTTATATAGGAGGAAGCTCCACCAATGAAAAAGGAGAGTTTGAGTTTCATCTGAAAGGGAGGTATCCCAAAATTCGTATCACAGTTTCTTTCTTGGGATATAAGACAATACAAAAAGTATATGCCCCCGCTACGGAGTACAGTTACCTCAAATTCGAGATGCAGGAGGACTCGCAGACCTTGAACGAGGTCGTGGTGAAAGGATTGAGTCCTGCGGAAAAAGTGCAGCGGTTGGCCTATAATGTATCATTGGTGGAAACGGCCAAGTTGAAAAGCACGACGATGGACCTGTCCAATGTCATTGACAAAATCAGCGGGGTGAAAATCCGTTCCACGGGAGGCGTGGGTTCCGAAGCCAACGTCACTTTGAACGGCTTTTCCGGTCGGCATGTGAAAATCTTCATCGACGGTGTACCGATGGACGGTATGAGTTCCGCTTTCGGGCTGAACAATATTCCGGTAGGTCTCGCCAAACGTGTGGAGGTGTACAAAGGTGTCGTACCTATCGAACTGGGCGGTGACGCACTCGGCGGGGCTATCAATATCGTTACGGACAACAGCCGGTGTACCCGTGTGAATGCCTCCTATTCGTTCGGTTCGTTTAACACCCACAAAACCAATGTCTATGCGGAACATACCACAAAGAAAGGTTTTTATGTTTCTCTGAATGCCTATCAGAACTACTCGGATAACGATTATAAAGTCAATATCGACAGTTACACGAAGTTCAACGAGGATGGCAGTAACCAGGAGGTCAAAGAAAATCTCACCGTGCGCCGCTTTCATGCCAAGTATCACAACGAGGTAGCCATTCTGAAGATTGGGATAGTGGACAAAACGTTTGCCGATCGTCTGTTGTTAGGCTTCATGGGAGGTTACGAGTATAAACAGACCCAGAATGCCTCCACTATGGACTGGGTGTATGGTGCACGCTACACCACGGCCAATACGCTGATGCCGCAACTGACTTACGAAAAGAGATTCAAAGTGTTGAAGGGGCTGCACGTGTCGCTGAACGGTAACTACAACTTCGGCAAGTCCTATTCTGCCGATACGGCCAGTTGTAACTACAACTGGCTGGGTCAGAGTCAACCGAAAGGCGTACCGGGCGAGTTGTCGTACATGAAGTACCGTTACCGGGACCATAATGGGGCGGCCAACTTCCGCATGGCACTCTTTCCCGCAGACGGGCAGTCCGTGTCGCTGAGCAGTACGCTCACCACCTTCTCCCGCTCCGGCAAGGACGAAACGGCCTACAAACCCACCTATGAGCATCCATCGCAGAGTATGAAAATCGTTACCGGATTGAGTTATAAGTATGACTACAAGGGCAAGTGGAACACATCTGCCTTTGTGAAGCACTATATGAACCATCTGGAGGCCTACCTCGATCCGGAAGGCGGAATCAATTATCAGGATTTCAGCAACACCACTTCCTATTGGGGAGGAGGTTGGGCCAGTACCTACTTTTGGGGGCGGCACACACAACTGCGGTTGTCGTATGAATACGCCCTGCGTCTGCCTACCAGCCGTGAGTTGTTCGGTTCTGGCGACGACATTGAGCGAGGCAACTCCAATCTGAAACCGGAATCAAGCAATAACGTCAATATCAGTGTCACAGCCAATGCTGTGGATTTGACCGACCACCGGCTGACCATCGATGCAGCTTTTCAATACAGAGAAATCAAGGACTATATTCGCCGCACGACCAACAACGACAGTGGGCGTGCCAGTTCACAGAACGATGGTCGTGTACGCAATTTGGGTACGGACTTGAGCATCCGCTACACTTTTAAGGATGCCTTCTTCGTGGGCGGCAACTTCAGCTACATCGACATGCGGAGCTTGACCAGGTACGTGACGGGCACACAGCAGGAGAGCAAGAACTACAAAGAACGCGTACCTGCTATCCCCTATATGTATGGTAACGGAGAAGCCGGGCTTACCCTGCGCGATGTGTTTGTGAAGGGAACAGTGCTGGACATACATTATATGATGAACTATGTCCAGAAGTTCAGTTACGAGTGGAATGTGTACCAGAATGCGGAACTTGATATACCTACCCAATTCTCTCACGACCTCTTCGTCAGCTACAACTTCGGAAAAAAATCGGAGTTTACCGTATCGGCCGAGTGTACCAACATCTTCAATGCCCGCCTGTACGACAATTTCAAGATGCAGAAGCCGGGACGCGCCTTCGCTATCAAGTTCGGCTATAGCTTTATGAAGTGACCATTATATAACAATTAAAAACGATAAAGTAAAAATGAAAGACAGATTCAAATTATTCAGCATGGCTCTATGCGCATGTGCATTTGCAGCTTGTAATGACAATGAAGGAGTTGATGGACCCGGTGACGGTGACAAATCCCCCGTGCAATATGTAGTGATGAGTGCCACATCGGACGGAACGGCCAACTATTTGCAGTTGGCCAGCGACCCCACCAAAGGTACGATTGACCCGACTGAAGCGAACGGGCGTATATCTTTCGATGCAAGCAACCCAGATTTTGTCAACTACAACAACGAACTGCTGATTGGCATGAACTATCCCTCACAGGGAGGTACAGGTGGCTACTCCTATGCTTGGAAGCTCATTGACGGGCAACTAGTTCAACATGGCAATGGTATAATGCTGGATGGCGACGTGAAAGCACGTGGCTTTTTCAATGACTACTTGCTCGGTCTGTCTGACCAAGCCGAGGACAACAATCACTATACACGCGTGAAATACGTCAAGGTGACTGAGTTCAGCAGTGTGGTCGTAGATGGAAAAATAAACTGTCAGGACCACAGCAAAGAACCGGCCAGCCAGATGGGCAATGAGGCATGGGGGGTTGGTGACATAGCCCAGTACGGCGACTACGTGCTGCTGGCCTATACCACCAAACATCTGGTGCAGGATGGTAACTACACCTCAAAAGCAGCAAGCACCCGTGCGAAGGCTTCCTATGGTACAGACTTGGACAACAACTTCTATTTGGGTGTTTACAAGTTCGACCCGACAGATGCGGATAAAGAATATTTGAAATACCAAAGCATGATTGTCCGCAAGAGCGAAGACCATCCGGGAAAAGAAGCCGGACAGATCAAAGGCAACTCTAGGTCGCGCACGGAAACGGGTATCGAAGTCGTTGGTGATAAAATCTACCTGTTCTGCCAAGGCGGCAAGAACTTCCAAACGAACAGCCTAAGAGTACCTTCTGCTGTGCTGCGCATCAGCGGTAGCAATATTCAGAGTGGCAAGCCCGTAGATATCGACAGTGATTACTACGTAGACCTAAACGATAAGACAGGCGACCGCTATTTGTGGAGATGTTACTATCTGGGTGACAACAAGTTCTGCCTGCAACTCTTCACCAACCCCGGAATGGATGGGTACACGGAAGGCACACACAAGACATTCGGCATCTTCGACGTAGAAACGCAAAATTACACGCCTGTGACCGGTATGCCTGAAGCCGGCGACATCAATGACATTGCGCTTGCTTATGCTTCTGACACGGACAAGGGTACAGTGACTTTCGAATTGATGACTACGTCGGGTGCAGTCCTGTACACCATCAACCGCAATGGCGTGGCCACGCCTGGCACGAAAGTGGAAGCTGAAGTCATCAAGGGAGCAAGTCTGTTGAAACAAAAATAGGCCTTTGTATGAATAAAGTATTCCGAAAAATACATTTATGGCTGTCTGTCCCCGTCGGGTTGATAATCACGGTTATCTGCCTTACGGGGGCGGCCCTTGTTTTCGAGCGGGACATAACGGAAAGCCTCAATCCTAAAATTTATAAGGTCGCATATACGGAAGGGGACACTCCTCTGCCGCCGTCCGAACTGGTCGCCTCTATCCGCCAGCAGGTTCCGGATTCGTTGGAATTGCTCTCCCTGCAACTGTCGGGTGAACGGGACGTCGCCTGCATGGCAACATTCAAAGGTGCGGGAAAGCGTTCGTTAAGCGTGAATCCATACACTGGAGAGGTGAACGGTTGGACCAAGAGTTACCCTTTCTTCCAGACCATGCGTAAACTGCATCGGTGGCTGATGGACCCGCCTGCCTATAAGGGGGCAAAATCTGCCGGCAAGGTTATCGTGGGTATTACTACCTTTGTAATGGTTGTTATCCTCGTTTCCGGTATTGTGATATGGATACCGCGTACCCGTAAGGCGCTGAGAAACCGTCTTGTCGTATCGTGTACGAAAGGTTGGTGGCGTTTTTGGTACGACAGTCATGTCTCGCTGGGCATATATGTTACCCTGTTTTTGCTGGTCATGGCTCTGACAGGGCTTACATGGTCGTTCCAATGGTACCGCACGGCAGCCTATGGACTGTTCGGTGTATCGACAGCCCGTCCCGCCATGTCCGCTCCGCAGCAGCAAAATAAGGATGAAAAGAAAGAAAAGGCAGAGTTCGATTATGGGATATGGGATAATGTGGTTTCCGAACTGCAGGCCCTTTATCCTTCGTATGCCTCCATTTCGCTGACGGCCGGAAAAGCACAGATAAGCAAGCCCGGTAACATGCGAAGCAGTGACACGGCGGCGTTTGATACCCAAACAGGAGAAATCACGACCGTTACGGCTTATAGCGATGTTCCCAGAGCACAGAAGATGAAAGGGTGGTTCTATGCTTTCCACACCGGGTCATGGGGCGGAATGACGACAAAGGTCCTTTATTTTCTGGCCGCTTTCATCGGAGGAATCTTGCCTTTGAGCGGTTATTATCTGTGGTTGAAAAAGAAACGTTTATCAAAGAAAAAAGTCTTTAGAACTATCTTTGAAACAAAATGTATATAAAAATCCTAACAAATGTCAGTCAGATTTTTTTATGAATAATTTCTTTCCAAAATCTAGGAGGAAGGAAAGTAGAAATAGCGTGTAATTCCTGTCGTGAAAAGAAAACGGGGAGTGGCGGTTTATCGGCACTCTCCGTTTGTTGGTATTGCCTGACGGATGCAAGTCCCGAGTGAATCCTAATAGCAGGAATCGCATAACCAATGGCAAGGGTGTCTATCGTGAGATGGCTTCTGAAAGAAGTTGGCAGCAAACATTTGGCTTGACGGACAAAAACTTCATACAAGGTATTTAATCGTGGACAAGGTTACCAAACAGACCAAAGCCTCATAGCTATTCAGAACGGTTGGTGCAAATAAAATAAGTATAAGATGAAAAGACAAGATCTTTATCCAAGGAGGTCACACAAACATGAAGGTCAGTTTTTTACGAGTCATGTAAAGTTTGCTGCAAGAAATTAGTAGAGACCATAGTACTCGAGGCATTTTACAAGTCTTTTGTAGCTAGATGTCCGAAAAGAACTCTCTATCCACACAATAGGGTGGAATCTGAAAATAAGATAGAAGTGATGCCATTTATTAAAAGGATGGCTGAAAATAACTTGTCCAACTTGGATACACCAGGTTACGGACAGTATATAATTTCCGTATTTCAACTACACTTTGTTTACCGTTCGTAACGTCCAATCTACTGGCAATATATTTTCAGAAGTCTCCGCAAACAGTGATTCTTATTATTTTTCGATGCAAAATTTTGTGTTCCAACCCACTCGAACTTTATTACAAATACTTATATCATGATATATTGATTATTAGAGTATTATTAGTTTGAATTCTCCAAAAACAAGCTATATACAAACCGAAGCTATTTACTTCGTATTAATTGCATCAAATCAAAATACAAAAATACAAAAATGGAACGAATAGAAAAGCAAAATTTTCTTATGCTGCAATAGGAGTTTTATTATTAGGATTGGTATCCTATGACAGTAAGAATAGTGGTCTGAATAATTAATATCATTGATAGGATGGTGGTATGAAGAAGCATATATCTTTATTAATTGCGTTAACTGGCATTATCTCGTTAAATGCGCAAGATTTCAGATTTGGAATAACGGGCGGAATGAACTTGAATTCTATCACAAATGAGAGGAACAAGGTAGATTATAATTTAAAGACGAATATTTCTTCAAAGAAGATAAAGGGTTTTATCTTGATATGGGAGTTATGCTGACCAATAAAAATTGGGAAACACCGTATTATGCCCATATCGGAGATAAAGACAAATTGGGAAACATGTGGAGTGCAAATCTTCATTATCTTAATATACCTATTCACATAGGGTATATGATGCCTGTATCAAAAAAAATTTCGCTATTCATGAATGCCGGACCATATTGGGGAGTAGGATTGTTTGGTAAATATACGATGACATCGGGTGATAAGGATACCACTATTGCTGAAAATATCTTTAAAGATTATCTCAAAAGATTTGATTGTGGTATAGGATGGAATAGGTATTGAATGTGCAAGATGTATCAAAGGTTGTCAAAGTAAAGTCCTGTGAGGAAAGCCAAAAGATATATTGTGGTCAACCTTATATTATGGTCACCACCGGGAGCAGGATGTTTAAAAGAACTTGTGGAAAGAACAGAAGAAGGTCCTGCGAAAATCCGTGTGTAGAGAGAAAAAAATGTGTGGGTAATGGCCTTTAACTTAGAAAATAACAAGCATGGACATTCAAGCCATACTAGACGGAATAGGACTGTTACCTGAAGAAAAAATAGTATCCAAAACAGACTCACAGTTCCAATCGCGACTATAAGTTTGTCCTGTTTCCGAGTTTCCCTAACGATGGCGCTTGACGCGTAGGTATACAGCTTTACTGCGAATAGGAAATCCGGGAAGAAACCTTTGGAATGTAGGTGCAAATGAGAATACTCTTGAGGAATGGAAGGCTTTTCTTCAAGAAAAAGAATGAAGCAAGTCTCTTGAGAAACATGGTTAACTAGGTCAAAATAATCAAGCATGTCTGCAGGAAGGAACAAGCTCAACATTTCCATAGGAGTAAGGGGGGGGCATTTCTATTTCATGCCTCAAAGATAACCACTTTAACTAATTCCCCAAGTTTTCAAACTGACCCGTTTAATTTTTACCCTTGCAGACGCATCTCTTCTATCTACACCGCAGATGAAGCGACAGGGATTTTTGCATTTGATGTGCGATTTTGCGTTGCACTTACTGCATAGTCCCGTTAGAATCCGTATGCGAGGATGGTGGAATTCGATATTTTACTTGGGTGAAGAGGGCTTTGCATCTGTGTGAAGAGCTGTTGTCACTAAAGTGGAACTACTGCTTCACATAGATGGAGCAACAGTATATATCGGAAGTTAACACAATGACATCCTATTTAATTAAATGAAAGTACGGCATGTCCTGTCAGATCTAATCTGATATCTGCGGCTCTTTTACAAATAATGGGCGAATGTTCCCATCCCCATCACCTGCATACCAGTTCAGGGATATTATGGATGTTTTTTACACAGCAAATTGCTGATAATGAGTGGAATGATGTGACGGAAGGATTTTATGTTTTACGTAAGACGAAATCACCTTTTCCTTTGGTTCTTACCCGGATTACTCTTGTTGGACTCTTTCAGCCGCTTGGTTTCACTTCTATAAAGTGATACTAAATCAAAATTGAGCATCACTTTTTGAAACCAACAGCTTCTCCTGATGTAGTAACGTTTTACGTTCTTGCCTTGAATACAGGACTTGCTTTTTGTATCTCCGACTCAAAGCCAAACCAGTAGCCATGTTCTCCCTTTTCATCGGCAGGAAGGAAACACAGACGAAGGCTTTCTTTGTATTCTCCATAAATGATATTCCAAGTAGCAGGAGGAATTTGTCGTTTGGTCCATACTTTCTCGGCGGGAAGCTTTTTCAGTGACATGCCTGCCTCTATCCAGGCAATACTAGCCTGTATCTGGTATTCGGGGTAGTTTTGTTTGCAGAACTCATAGAGTATCAAGCCTCGTTTTTCCAGACTCATGGGCTGGTCTATCAGATTGGCTTTTGTTAAATATGTAAGAAAACGATGGAGGAATTGTTCGTCATTCAAAATGAGTTCACGTGTCAGTGCCTGCCATGCCGGTGTGTTGTAGAATCCGTCCAACAAGCGTGAAAGCTGGCGGGCTGTCTGCAATTCACTGACATTGATCTCGTGGGTTTGTAATACTTCGTATGGTGGCAGAGGGGAATATTTGATACCTGATTCTTCCGCCCTCCGGCGCATTTCGGTTCCGGGAAGCAGTTTGAGTGACTCCAGTTGGATTTCTCCTGCAGCATATTCGGCCAGGGTACGGACATCTTCAAATATTTCATGAAGATGATAAAGAGGCAGTCCGGCAATAAGGTCGGCATGGGTTTCCATGTTGGGTAAAGCGCACAGGAATCTCAGACCATCCAGTGCATCGGATAGTTTGCCCATCCGGCGGCTTTTCTCAAGTACAGGTTCGCGCAGGCTTTGGATGCCGGCTTCCAGATGAAGCAGTCCTTTGGGCAGCAGGCTGAGTTCTTCTTTTAACTCTTCTGACAACAGGGCGGGATGTATTTCCAGATGGAAGCGGATATCGGGATGGAATTCCAGAAAGAGTCGGAGTAGTTCTTTGGCTCTTCGAGGGTTGTAATTAAAAGTACGGTCTAATACACGTACATTTTTGATGCCATGTGCATGGATGAGTTGTAGCCTTCTGCGGATGCTTTCGATGGAAAGGGTGCGTACCGGTTTTTCACCGCCGCTGACACAGAAGGCGCAGGTGTTGAAACATCCGCGTGTTGTTTCCAGTTGGACAAAGGGTTTACTCCAGTTAAAAAAACGGCTTTGTTCAGGAGGGACGAGTCCGGCGAAATTCAGTACGCGTGCTATGCCGTTGTCTTTATATTCTTTGTAAGGAGTGAGGTAACAGAGTCCGGGCACGGTGTGCCATTGTTCCGGATGGTTCCAGCAGGTTAACCATTGTGGAAAGACTTCTTCTCCTTCTCCTCTGAAAACGCAATCCACAAATGGATTTTTGCGGAGGAATTCTTCATTGTTTCCCAGAAATTCCGGACCGCCCAGCACCAGGCAGGTTTTGGGGAGCAATGCTTTTACTCTGGAAGCGACATGTATCAGTTGCTCATGGTTGAAAAGCCAGGTGGTTGCGGCAAGGATGTCGGGTTGATGGTGGTAGATCTCGTCGACAATCATTCCTGCATTTTCGTTGATGGTGGCAGATACGATTTCCCATTCTATAGAAGGGTCTGTCATGATTTGTGCATGTAGGGCTGGCAGTGCCAATGAGGAATGGGCATATGAACTGTTCAGGTCTATCCAGAGAATCTTCATATTTCTTTTTCTTGTTTATTCGGTCGGCAAAGATAACTCTTTTTCGGTCAATGTCCGCTGGTAGGCGATGCGGGATGTGCCGTTGTGGGTATAAATGATGCCACAACGCCGGAAACCGTACTTTTTCAGGATATTCTGCATCACAAGGTTGTCGTGGTGGGTATCTACCCGGATATTGTTGCAATGCTCGAAACACCATTTGAAGCAGGCGTCAGCTATTCCCTTCTGTTTGCCGTTGGTAGCCATGCGGTGAATGACGTAATATGGTTCGTTGTTCAGCCAGTTGCCGTCATCAATGCGGGCATACGTAGGGTCCTCTCCGGGAATAAAACAGAATGTGCCTATTATTTCTCCGTTTTCATTTTCGCAAACATAGTTGGTGCCGTTGGTTATTTCTCGCAGAATCAATTCAGCGGAAGGATAACCGTTTATCCATTGATTGGGGTTGCCATGTTCTTTCATGAACTGACGGGCATAATGGAATATTTCTATAATTGCATCTAAATCTTTGGGTAATGAATGTCTGATTGTTATCATATTGAAATAGGAATGGGTTATTCTAAATTCATTCTGTACACATTGGTCTGCTTTTGTTCGAAGCCTAATTTTTGATATAGCTTGTTGGCTGCTATCCGTGTGGGGTTTGAAGTAAGCATAATAAGAGGTATGCCTTGTTCCTTCACAAACCGGACAGCGTGGGTGACCAGCTGTTTGCTGAATCCTTGTCCCCGGTATTTTTCATCCATTACGACATCTTCAATCCACGCTTTGCCGCCTGTGGGGCTGTGATAGATGCCTACAGTCAGCATTCCCGCAATTTCCTGATCTGCCAGTAAGAAAAACAGATGGGTGTTCTCTTGGGATATGATCTCTTTGAGGGTTGTCTCGGTCAGTTTTACCGGGCGGTTTGTGAGCTGCTCCAGCAGTTTTTGTACTGCATTGGTGTAGGCTGGGATAAAGTCTTTTAGTTCTACTATTTCTGTCATTTTTATAGCTGAAATTAGAATCGGCTGTAAATATAGTGATTATTCTCTAGATAACTGATTATTTTTTTATATCTTGCTTACGTTTTAATAATAGATATGATATTATGATTAGACGAGTGGAACTTCAGGATGCCAAAGCCATCACGACAATATACAATGAATATGTCGAGCACAGTGTGGCTACATTTGAAACGGAACCTTTG
The DNA here is from genome assembly GCF_013009555.1 of Phocaeicola dorei. NCBI lineage: Bacteria > Pseudomonadati > Bacteroidota > Bacteroidia > Bacteroidales > Bacteroidaceae > Phocaeicola > Phocaeicola dorei. The sequence goes on from NZ_CP046176.1 coordinate 374,406, forward strand.
AGAGAGGAAGATATGCGTAGCCGTATTGCCGGAATTGCCGTCCGCTTTCCCTATTTTGTGTATGAGGAAGAAGGGAAAGTAGTGGGTTATTGTTATGCCCATCTGTGGAAGGAGAGGACTGCTTACAGGTATACGTTGGAAACAACGGTCTATTTAGCTCCTGGATACGAGGGGAAGGGCATAGGCAGGGAATTAATGGAAAGATTGATTGAAGAATGTCGTAGGGATGGGTACCGTGCACTGATAGCCTGTGTCACAGAGGGCAATGCTGCCAGTGATGCTTTGCATTTGAGGCTGGGATTTAAAAAAGTTTCCCATTTTAAGAAGGTAGGATTGAAATTTGGACGATGGTTGGATGTAGTGGATTATGAGTTGCTGTTGTCTTGAATCCGCTGTCCGGAATGAACTTTTTAGGACTGTATGGAGTTATAAGCTTGTACCTAAATTAAAATAACCAACTATGACTCAAGTAAACATTAAGAGGGTTTATGATGAACCTTCTGAACAAGACGGCTATCGTGTTTTGGTAGATCGTCTGTGGCCCCGTGGCATGAAGAGGGAATATTTGAAATACGATTATTGGGCAAAAGAGGTCACTCCATCCAATGATTTAAGGAAATGGTTTCATGCGGATGTAGAAAAAAGATGGGGGGCTTTTGCGGATATGTATCAAAAAGAATTGAAAGAATCGGATGCCGCTAAAGCGTTCATTGATAAGATAAAAGCTTATTCGAAGGTAACATTACTTTACGCTTCAAAAGAACAAGAACGAAATCATGCCAACGTATTAAAACATTATTTAGACACACATTTGTAGTTTTTGTGCAAAAAACAAGTATCTTTGCAGGCAATTATGGCTCCCGCTTCTAAAAAATAGGGAGTTTTCGTTAAATAATCAATACTAATGAGAGATGCCACCCATGTAAGGTGTGTTCATGTATAATGAATGCATCTGTAATTTTGTGTGACATTTCGGGTAAAAAGAGAAAGATTATGATACAAAAGGTTCTAATTGCCAACCGTGGCGAGATAGCCGTGCGCGTTATGCGCTCTTGTAAAGAGATGGGTATCCGCACTGTGGCTGTTTTTTCGGAAGCCGACCGTACGGCGCGTCATGTGATGTATGCAGACGAAGCCTGCCTGATAGGGCCTGCCGCTTCCAAAGAAAGTTATCTGAATATAGATAATATCATTAAAGCTGCAAGGCAACATCATGCCGATGCCATTCATCCCGGTTATGGTTTTTTGTCCGAGAATGCTGATTTTGCCCGCCGATGCAAAGAGGAGGGGATCATCTTTATCGGCCCTTCCGCCGAGACGATGGAAGCGATGGGTGACAAGATTGCCGCCCGTAAGCGTATGATTGCCGCAGGCGTTCCCGTGGTCCCCGGTACGGAACAACCGTTGCAAAGTGCCGAAGAGGCGGTACGTATCTGTAATGCAATAGGCTATCCTGTCATGCTGAAGGCTTCTATGGGAGGCGGCGGTAAAGGGATGAGGCTGATACACAGTGAAGACGAAGTGGTGGAGGCATATAACACCGCCCGTTCCGAGTCCATGTCTTCTTTCGGGGATGATACGGTTTATCTGGAAAAATTTGTGGAGGAACCCCATCATATAGAATTTCAAATTCTGGGTGACAATCATGGCAATGTAATCCATCTGTTTGACCGCGAGTGTTCTGTCCAGCGTCGCAACCAGAAGATTGTAGAGGAGAGCCCGTCTCCGTTCCTTACTCCGGAACTCCGCCAGGAGATGGGGGAAAAGGCAGTGGCTGCCGCCAGGGCGGTGAACTATTCGGGAGCCGGAACTATCGAGTTTCTGGTGGACAAGAACCGCGATTTCTATTTTCTGGAGATGAACACCCGTTTGCAGGTGGAGCATCCCATCACCGAAGAAGTGGTGGGCGTGGATCTGGTAAAAGAACAAATCCGTATAGCCAATAACGAGGTGCTGCACCTGAAGCAAGAAGAACTTTTCCAGCGCGGTCATGCCATCGAATGTCGTATCTGTGCGGAAGACACGGAGAACAACTTCATGCCTTCGCCGGGTATCATCAAACAGCTGACGGAGCCTAACGGCATCGGCGTACGCATTGACAGCTACGTTTACGAAGGTTACGAGATTCCCATCTATTACGACCCGATGATAGGCAAGCTGATTGTATGGGCTACGACCCGCCAATATGCCATAGAACGTATGCGCCGGGTACTTTACGAGTACAAGATTACGGGGCTGAAGACCAACCTCAGTTATCTGAAACGCATCATGCATACCCCCGACTTTGTAAAGGGTGAGTATAATACCTTGTTCATAGAGAAGAACTCGCGTATGCTGCTCCGTGGCAACGGTAATAATGAGGAGATTGAGAATATCGCCATGATCGCCTCTTATATTGACTATCTGATGAATCTGGAAGAGAACAAGAGTCCCCAGCTGTCTGATGCCCGTCCCATCAGCCGCTGGCGTGAGTTCGGCTTGCAGAAAGGAGTATTGAGAATCTGATTCTTCATTTAATTAAGCAAAAGTATGGAAATACATATTGGAGACCGCGTAGCCGATGTGACGTTGGTGAGCAAGGAAGGAAACAAGGTACAGTTTATGATTGACGGAAAACCGTATGATGTGGATATCGTTATGGCCGAGAACGGAAGCTGTTCTATCCTGCACGATGGCAATTCCTTCAATGCCGAACTGATCCGTGGGGAGGGTGGAAAGAGTTATGATGTGAATATGTTCTACCGTTCCTATCATGTGGACATAGTGGACACCCAGACCAAGTATCTGCGTATGAAAAAGGGCGGCGAGGAGAGACAGGATGACAAGATTGTAGCTCCCATGCCCGGAAAGGTTGTAAAAATTCCCGTCCGGAAAGGAGACCGTCTGTCATCCGGGGATATTGTGGTAGTGCTGGAGGCCATGAAGATGCAGAGCAACTACAAAGTGACCTCGGACTGCACGGTAAGGGATATCCTGGTCAATGAAGGGGATTCCGTCAATGCTAACCAGGTATTAATAGTATTGGATATAATAAAAGAAGATTGATCATGACAAGAGAAGAAATATACAGCCGGTTTAAAGAGCTGGACAAACGCGCGTCGCTGGGCGGCGGTGTGGACAAGATCGAGAAACAACACGCCCAAGGGAAGATGACCGCTCGCGAGCGTATCGGAATGTTGCTGGACAAAGGTACGTTCAATGAACTGGACAAGCTGGTGAACCACCGTTGTACCAACTTCGGCATGGAGAAGAAGCAGATTGCCGGAGATGGTATGGTCACCGGTTACGGAAAGATAGACGGCCGTCCGGTGTTTGTCTATGCATATGATTTTACCGCACATGGCGGCTCGCTGAGCGAGACCAATGCTGCCAAAATCGTGAAGGTGCAACAACTGGCTTTGAAGACGGGAGCTCCCGTTATCGCTTTGAACGATTCGGGAGGCGCACGCATCCAAGAAGGGGTGAACAGCCTTGCCGGATATGCCTCTATTTTCTATCAGAACACTATCGCCTCAGGTGTTATCCCGCAGATTTCCGCCATCTTGGGTCCTTGTGCCGGAGGAGCCTGCTACTCACCAGCACTAACCGATTTTATCTTTATGGTAAAAGAGAAGAGCCACATGTTCATCACCGGCCCGGATGTGGTGAAGACTGTGACTAACGAGGAGGTGGGCAAGGAAGAACTGGGCGGTGCCTATACCCACAGCAGCAAAAGCGGTGTGACCCATTTTATGTGCGACAATGAGGAGGAAACGCTGATGAGTATCCGCGAATTGCTGAGTTTCCTGCCTTCCAACAATATGGAGGATGCGCCGTTGGTTCCCTGCAACGATGACATCCATCGTCAGGTGGAGGCGTTGCAGACTGTCATTCCCGAAGATCCGAATATGCCTTATGATATAAAGGATATCATCGAACCGGTGCTGGATAACCAGTATTTCTTCGAGGTGATGCCTCACTTTGCTAAAAATGTGGTGGTGGGGTTCGGTCGCCTGGGAGGTCGTTCCGTAGGTATTGTTGCCAATCAGCCCGCCTGGCTGGCTGGCGTCCTTGACATTGACGCCAGTGACAAGGCTGCCCGTTTTATCCGTTTCTGCGACTGCTTTAACATTCCTCTGATCACTTTCGAGGATGTTCCCGGCTTCCTGCCCGGAACAATACAGGAACACAACGGCATCATCCGCCACGGTGCGAAGATAGTTTATGCATACGCCGAAGCTACAGTGCCCAAGGTAACTTTAATTACCCGTAAAGCTTACGGAGGTGCCTACATTGTCATGTCCAGCAAACCGACGGGAGCCGATGTGAACCTGGCTTATCCACAGGCGGAAATAGCCGTTATGGGAGCTGCGGGAGCTGTAAATATCCTCTATCGGAAATCCACTCCTGAAGAAAAACAAGAAATAATCAAAGATTACGAAGATAAATTCTCTAACCCTTATTGTGCGGCAGAACGCGGCTTGATTGATGAAGTGATTATGCCCCGTGACACCCGCTATAAACTCATTCAGGCTTTGGAAATGTGTCACAACAAAAACCAAAGCAATCCGCCTAAAAAGCACGGCAATATGCCTTTATGATAAAAATCAAGATTCTGCCACAGATTATTCAGATTGACACCAGCCCAATATTAAACAGTTGGTTCTCAATGGAAATAACCGGTGAAAATCTGCGTAGCCTGTGGCGGAAAAGCTTTTTACCTCGTCTCTTTGCTATTCTTTATTCAGCCATGCATTGATCTGTGTCTTGATTTCTTCTTGTGTGTCGGTGTCAAAGCTGCCGATACGGGTGGTATGGCTGCCGCCGGGTAACACATAAACTTTTATGTTTTTCTTGTTCTTCAGCCAAGTAACGCCCGAAGCTGTCCAAGGATCATTGCCGCCATAAATATAGATCATTTCGGGATCATTCTCTTTCAGGAATTTTACTACCTTATTATATAGTGTCTTGTCAAATTTGAGATTTGACAGTTCGGGCGGTAACATTACCTTATGAAGATAGTTACGGCTACTCTTTATCGTCAGATACTTTTTGAAAGGTTTGATGTCATATCCGTAATACCCCAGTTCTTTGGCTGCTTGCACATTGAAAGAAGGGTAGGGAGATTGTTCGGAGAAATAATCCGGCTCACAAATAGCCATGAAATGCTTGAATAGAGTGTGATCATCGGCATCTGTTTCCGGAATTTTATTTACAGGAGTTCCCCATTGCCATAGGGCAAATGAGTATTCCAATACATTGAAGTCGTATACTTCGGCTATAGGAATGCGGAAGGTATATCCTTTATCTGAGCAATATTTTTCGAACATCGGCAACAGCTGGTTTTTGCGTTTAAGTACTTCCAGTTGAAAGTTTTCAACTCGTTTCCGGTTTTCGGGAGTCGAAACTTTATTGGCAATGAACGGTTCGTGACGGCCGTCCTCCAATGATTTGTTGAGGGGGGCTACGTAAGGTACGGAGATATCCACATCATCGGGAAAGTAAGTGCGATAGAACATCGTAGTCTGTCCGCCTTTGCTGATTCCAGTAGCTATCCATTTCTGATCGTATAGTTGTTTCAAAGTCGTGGTTACATGATGCAAATCATACAGTGAATTTTCAACCGTGAGATAATCCCAGTTGCAGGGCTTCGGCATGGACTCACCAAAGTAACGGTATTCCACGAATACCAGATTGGCGTTGAATAATTTGGATAACTCTTCTTGATAACGCGGATGGGTGGCATAATGGGCGGCATAGCCTTCGGTAACCAGTACAGTGGGGCGGTCAAAACCTACATGCGAGAGAATAACCCTTTGCTTAAAATTCCCTGCTTCGGGGTGATGCGGATCCAATAGTTGATTAATGAAGAATACATATTTCTCCGGATAGGCATCACTTTGCATTGGTTTAATGTCACTGATGTCCGGAAGATTTTGAAGTCTTTTCTGTAATTCAGTGGGAGGAGCTGCGGCCTGGGTCATTTGTAAAGGCAACAAGACGGCCAGTATTGCCCATAACATAAAAGAGTGTGTGTGTTTCATTGTTTATAAATGGTTTAATAACTAATTGGCAACAAAAATAGCATTTTATTTCGATATTGTCGGGTAATCTTTTATCTTTGTGTTACTTAATAAAGCCGAGAAATATGTTTTTTCTTCATCGTATATGGAATTGGTGCAGTCGCTTCCGTCACCGTTGTGGTTACGGAGTACACTCTCCGTCTGATTTTTTTCTGATTACTTCTGTCGTTTATGAAAAATATCACTATTATGCTTATCGGGTATTGAAGGAAAGAGGATTTCCTGCTTATTTGCCACATTATCGAAGAAAAGTGAACCGTTTACTATTCCGGTTGGTTAATTATTTCAGACCAAAGTCATTGATTGAAGTGGGAATTGGTAATGGGGCATCCATAGGATATATGCGGGCTGCGTGTCATACCATGAATTCCGTCACCTTGAAAGGCAGGGATTGGACAAAGACTTCTCGACAACTGGAGGAGAAACTGTCGGAGGTGCATACATTAGATTGTCTGCATATAGGGCATACTCCTTTTTATAAAGAAGTTTTTGAACTGGTACTTCCTTATGCCGGACCTCGTAGTTGTTTTATTGTCGGAGGAATTCATGAATCGAGGGAAAAACGGAAATGGTGGGAGCAAATTGTAACCAGTGAGTCGACGGGTATCACTTTTGATTTGTATGACATAGGATTGGTCTTTTTTGATAAAGCAAGATATAAACAGCATTATATTGTAAATTTTTTATAACCAGAACCATGAAGAAAAGCATGATATACACCAAAACAGGTGATAAGGGAACCACATCATTGGTAGGTGGTACTCGGGTGCCGAAAACACATATACGGCTTGAAGCCTATGGCACAGTGGATGAGTTGAACTCGTATTTGGGATTGTTGCAAACGTATTTGACGGATGAGGAGGATAAGCAAATCATTTTTCGTGTACAAAATAAATTATTCTCTGTCGGTTCGTATCTGGCAACGGATCAGACACAAATCGATTTGCGTATGGAAAGTCGTATAGAGGATGAAGACATCCGGATGTTGGAGCAGGCAATTGACGTAATTGACAATGAGCTTCCTCCTTTGAATGCTTTTATTCTGCCGGGAGGTGACCGTGGAGCAGCCGTTGGACATATTTGCCGGACGGTGTGTCGCCGTGCCGAGCGACGTATTCTTGCATTGGCTGAAGAATGTGACATAGATGCCCGTGTAACAGCATTTGTCAACCGTTTATCTGATTATTTATTCATTTTGACCCGAAAGTTAAATCATTTAACTAAAACAGATGAAATTTTTTGGGATAAAAGTTGCAAATGAAATAATTTATTATACTTTTGCGGCTAATTAGAGAACAAAAGAAAAGTATTTACTTAAAAAATAAGAAAACTATGTACTGGACATTAGAATTGGCCTCGAAGTTAGAGGATGCTCCCTGGCCTGCTACAAAGGATGAGTTGATTGACTATGCAATGCGTTCGGGCGCTCCGTTGGAAGTAATCGAAAACTTGCAGGAGATGGAAGATGAAGGCGAAATCTATGAAAGTATAGAAGATATTTGGCCGGATTATCCGAGCAAAGAGGATTTCTTTTTCAACGAAGAGGAGTATTAATGCAGAAATCGGTAAAAGGACTTGAAAATCAAGCTGAAAATCAATAAAATGGGCGATTCAAAAATCGTCCATTTTTCGTTTTAAGGCGTTTTAATGCCAAATATGTTTCCCAAAAATTACATTATTTTTGCTCCATATTCCTAAATTTAAAATAGTAAGTATATGGGACGAGTTAAGTCATTAAGTAATTCAGGCAGCTTTGTATTGCGAAAAGACAATCAAAATGCTAAAGGTGAGTATCAGGTTTATATTCAATATTCATTGGATAGGAAAATAGCCAAAGATAAAACAGATGTATGGGTAAAGGAAAAGGAGTGGAACGATAAGGCGCAGAAGGTTCGTTCCGTCCATCCTCAAAGTGTCCGATTGAATAAGATACTTGATAAGAAGAAAAATGATATTGATGCTCTGATATTGGATTTTCCTTCTGAGAAACGTTTAACAATTGATGTGTTGCGCTCAATGGTTAGAGGTGAATATAATGTGAATGAGGAGAAAAACCAGGATTTTGTGCAGTTGGCTGTTGATAATTTGGAGGCATTATATAAAACAGAAAAGATAGGTATAAGTGTTCGTGATAATGGTTTAAATGGTTTGAAACTGTTTCGTACTTTTCTTTTGGAAGAGTTAGGCGAGGATAGTATTAGTGTTGCTGATATGACGGAAGATATAGTAGATTCTTATATTATATGGCGAAAAAATAAACGTAATAATATAAATGCCACTATCAATAAGACATTAACCCCGTTGATGAAGGCTGCAAAACTTGCGGCTAGAAAAGGGTTGATGGAAGCTTCTGTTGCTGATGCAATTTCAGAAAAGTATTTGCCGATTAAAACGAAATTATCGGATGAAGATGCGGAAGATGAAGATGTCCGCTACTTGACTAAAGAACAGTTGAGTAAGTTTGTTGCGTTGTATAATGTAGTGAAATATCCACGCACAAGGGAATATATGGATATGTTCTTATTTGCCTTTCATGCTTGCGGTTTACGCTTCTCCGATATACTCACCCTTCAATGGATGCACGTTGATTTGGAAAAGCATAAGTTGAAGAAAAAATTATATAAAGGAAAAGTGCCACATGAAATTGCTTTGAATGATGCGGCATTAAAAATCTTGGAGCAATGGAAAATGAAAAATAGAAGTAACCGTTTTGTCTTTGCTTTGCTGCCTGATGATTTTAATTTGGCTGATGAAGAAGAGCTTAATCGAATGCGGATTAATAAAAACACTCCTATAAAGGTGTCGTTAAAAGCATTAGGGCATAAAATCGGTGGTTTGTCATTCAACTTGACGATGCACGTTGCAAGACATACATTTGCAGTGTTCGCTTTGAATAATGGGGTTGATGTGCATAAGGTTAGTTGTTTGTTGGCTCATAGTAGTGTGATGGTAACAGAAAAAGTGTATGCGAAATTCTTACCCGAAACATTACAAAAAGAGGTGGAAACAAAGCTGAACTTTGATTTCACCCCTGATTATAATACTGCTGTTGATTAATTGTAAGCATAGGCTTCATAATGATTGTGGGATAAAAATTGGAGTATATCTTTTCGGGTATACCAAAATTTATCCCCTTCTTTATGGAATCCTAATTTTCTCTCGTCTCGGTACTTTCGTATTAACTTGTCTTGTACCCCAAGTAATTCTCTGATTTCACTATTTGTGTAAATTTCTTTTTCTGTAAATTTTGATTTTTCAGATAGCTCTTTTACTTGTCTGCTTAGAACTTCTATATTTAAAAATAATTTGTTCATTGTTTCATTATCAATTAATTCGTAACTCATGGTTTTAATATATTATTCTCCACTCAGGTCTTAGAGTTATAGACAAGGTGGTTATTATTATGTAATGATATGGGAATACCGTTACATTGCAAATATACGACTTGGAATAGTCATTTACCACTTTTTAGAGACACAACCCCTATTTTTTAATATATTTAACGTAGTCCTACTGCCGTAACCCCTCACTCAGGGTGGAGGAAGCCCTCCCTATGGGGGATATTTTGCATGTGGTTTGCTTTGTGGAGTCCCAAATTTTTGCTATATTTTTTGTGATTTCACCCAATTATAGAGACTACTTTTGCCGATTTTGATTCCCTGATTTTTTAGCGATTCCAAATTCTCTTTAACCGATAAATTCGTATCGTATAATTGTTTGAGTTGTAAGTCCAATAACATTTTAGTGGCTATGTTTCGGGCTGCTTGTTTGTTTACTCCGTATTTTTCGCAATACTTGGGATTGACAACAAACTGCCTTTCTTCTTTTTTCGGCTTAATACTTCGTTTAGTGTCATTCCAAGCGTCTTTGGCAATTTGGTACAGAATCTTATTGGTTATAACTTTGTCTTGGTTATCCACGTAGTATCTACGTTCACATACAAGACAATACAACAGATGTTCCATTGTAATTTCAGGTAACATAATCTTGCGAAGCAGACAACCGTCATATAGTAACTTCCTTCTGTGTCCTGATTTTAATTTAACTGCATGGCTTTTATAGACAATTGTCCCGTCACCTTTGGTTAGTGGTTCTTTGTACCAATATCGGGCAATCTTTACATAATTGTCGGGCAGTAATATATAAGGTGTATCTGAATCTGTTTCAGGTAATGGGGTGGCTTCAATAAATGGGTATATTTCGGCATACTTACGTATGAAAATTTCTTCATTCCTTTTGTAGCTCATACCCCAAAAGTCCTTCATAAATTCAGTATTGCCAATCGGACTTTTCAAGTCAGTTTGTATGTTGTTCTTCCTCTCTTTTTTTAATATACTATCTGAGTTGGAAAGATAATTTTCATCAAATCCAAAATCCGTAAAACAAAATATATTATCATTATAATAATATACAACATTATCATTGCCATTACCTGCGAATTGCTGCGAAGCATTCAAACATGTTTTGTCCTTTAAATCAAAACCTTCAATCTCTTTTTGGATATTATAAACAATAGTATTAGCTATGCCCCTATAATATTCATTGCTTCTTATTGGTTCGTTAAAAACATAAATCAGTCTAAATCTATTATTTATATTATCAATATTACTATAAGTAGTATAAATGATGGTCGGCTTATGTTCATCTTTTAATGATAAATAGAAGTCGTTCATAGATAGAAACGTATCGTCAATATCCAATATTACGCAATCAGCAAAGTCAAAATTGGCAATCGTTTTTTCTCGTAGTCCAAATGTTTTACTTGTTGTTTTAAAGTTTTGACAAATGCAATACCCTTCGCAAATAAGGTTTATAAGTTTCTCTATCGTTATTGTGTGGCGTTGGTAAGTTAGTATTTTTCAATTATCAGGTTTGTTCTCAAATTTCTGCACACTAACGCCAAGTGTGATTTTCTTTTTGTTGTTTTTAAACATTTTATTATGTGCGTAATAGCTTTTTATCTATACGCTGACTTGAAAGGATTCCTATTCAAGTTTTTTCAATGCAAATATACAACTTAGAACATATTACTACCACTTTTTTAGTTATAATTGACAAAAAAGTCTTTTTGAGTTAAAGAAAAATACGCAAGTACGGTATATAGAATATGTTTTCTTTTTTAGATTATGTAATTCATCTTATATGTCTTATAATTAATAACTTATTGCTTATTTATGTGGACTTAATAGTGTGGATTTATAGGTGTGATAACAGTTAGCTATCTATTTTTTACCCCTATTCCCTGATTTTGACAAAAGTATTCCTTTCCTAATGATACATTTGCTGTTTTGGTATGGATTTTTATAAGAAAGTCCATAATTTCTTAACGAGCCGTAAGTTATTCCAAGTTCTTCGGGTGAAAAGTATTCAAATATATTGGCTATACTGCCAAAATAGTGATGAGTGTCATTCTCTTTTATGTAAAGATGAATAACTGTTCGTTCTTTTTTCTCTTTTTCAGTCATAATTACAATAGTTTTATTGCAAAAATAGGAATTATATGGCATAAAATGAATAAATGTCATATTTTTAACTATTTCTAGCGCAAATAAATTGCATGTATTAAGTATATGTCATATATTTGCATTGTAATTAAAACAAAGACGATATGAAACGGTATAATAAACAACAAGTGATGAAAGACGCTCACAGACTTTATAACAATGATTTTCAGCGTAGAGGACGTTCTTGGTCGGAGTGCCTAAAGGCGGCTTGGAGTTGGGAACGGGATGCTGTTCGCACACGTGAAGAAAAAGCCGTAAAACTCGATGCGATGATTGCAGCAAGTTGGGCAACGCATAATGCACGTAAAAATGAGAGTGTTCATAAAAATGAGTTTGAGGGCTTATCTGCTGATGCGGTTTCCTGGGCAATGGGATATAATCGTGGCAATGGTTTCTACTGTGGTGACTAATTAAATAGAATATTAACTAATAAAACAATAAAGATATGCAAGCAATTATTTTAAGTTCCAATACTGCAATTAGAGCAGAAGTTATTACTCTTCGTACTAATGCACGTAAAATTGATGGGATTTCCAAAGCTGTTTTAGTTGAACAACTGAAAGAAAAATTGAAAAGTGGAAAAATTGTCAAATTCGCCTATTTGAAAAGTAATGGTGAAGTTCGTATTGCATTTGGCACAACCAATCACGATTTCGTAAAGGATAAGGTTTATGGGTGGGGCGCAAGTCGTGAAAATTATGCTACTACTGCTTATTTCGACTTAGAAAAATGTGGTTGGCGTTCGTTTCGTTGGGAGAACTTAATTGCTGTATTCTAATAGTCACTTACAGTTGTTGAATGGTCGTTTAGCAACTGTAAGTAATTAGCTAAAGATAGAAGTATGGGTAACTATGTGGCATATTTGAGACAATCTACCACCAAGCAGGAAAGAAGTGGTTTAGGCATCGAAGCACAAAGGGATATTATTAGTTCTTTTGTAAAAGAAGGTGTAATATTGGCTGAATACGTAGAAACTGAAAGTGGTAGAAAGTCAGACCGTCCCAAGTTGCATGAAGCATTGGCTCTGTGCCGAAAAACAAATTCTATCCTTATTGTGGCGAAACTTGACCGATTAAGTCGTAATGTAGCTTTCACTTCAAAGTTATTGGAAAGTGACGTTGAAATTATATTCTGTGACTTTCCGCAAGCAAATAGGCTGATATTACATATTATTTCATCTATTGCAGAGTACGAAGCCAATCTGATAAGCCAACGTACCCGACAATCATTGAAAGCCAAGAAGGAACGGGGTGTAAAACTTGGCAAATCGGAAAATTTAATGGACAAGCATAATGAAGCAATTGCCCATAGTAATCAGACCAATCGAATAAAAGCACAAAATAATGCTAATAATATGCGTGCGGTTGCATTGTTGCGGTCAATGATAAAAGAAGGACTGACAATTTCGCAAATGACAAAGCAATTAAATGAACAAGGTTTTGTTTCTTCAAAAGGTTGTAAATTTCAGATTGTTCAAGTTCAAAGACTAATTCAAAGATATGTGGCATAATGATTTAATATAACTCTAAAGCATTACCTTTGCAAAATAAACAGCTCACAGAACGTTGCTAAGTTCGCTTTTTATATTTATATTTGCATTGTCATTGCGATGCTATGGCAGACATAATAATTTGTAGGAAGCGTTTTAGCTTTATTCCATACTAAGAAATCTCGACAATTGATTAGTATAATTGGGATAATTAAAAGCGTTCTCCTTTGGTTGTCGTATATGTACTCCACATATATAAGCCAAAGGCGTTGAGCTGTTTTTTATCCATTATACGGGCAGTCGAGAGCCTCTTAGTAGGGTAAACTAATCAGGCTCAACGCTTTCTTTTTTGTAAATTTCCCTTTGAGCTTGTGGGGGATATTCTAAATTCCGTATGGCACTTATTAAATGTAGTGAATGTGGTAATATGATTTCTGACAAATCAGAAAATTGTATCTATTGTGGCTCACCTATATCAATTTCATTAAAAACATTAATACCTTGCCCCGAATGTGGGACATTAATAGAAGAAACGGCTGAAAAATGCACAAAATGTGGTTTTCCCTTTATTCCTAAAAAGCAGTTGGAATGTCCTGAATGTGGTAAGGAAATAAATGAAGGAGTAGAAGAATGTCCTGAATGCGGTTTTCCTTTTATTTCTTCCAAAGAACCAATTAGATGTCCTGAATGTGGTAAGGAAATAAGTGAACAGTCTAAAAATTGCCCTGAATGTGGCTATCCATTAGAAACAAATGAAAACCAAGAATCACTCTTAATTAATTGTAAAGCGTGTGGTAAAGCAATATCAAAAGAGGCTGAGATTTGTCCGCATTGCGGTCAAAAATCAGATGAAAAAATAGAAGAAGAATATAGTAATAATCGTATTGATGTTGTAGTTGGCTTTCTTCAATTTGCAGCAGGATTAGTTGCACTATACTTTATGTTTAAAAGTTGTTCAAATTAATAATAAAAATATCATGAGTTTAATTAAATGCCCGAATTGTAAAGCAACAGTGTCGGATAAGGCAACTGTTTGTCCTAAATGTGGTAAAACCACACAGTACTCAACAAAGAGTGCCAAAATAGCAATATGGATATTCGTAATATTCTTTGGTCTTAGTGGTGTTTGCATTGTTTATGATAAATTTTTTAAATTTTCTACTGTTAGTTTGACTACTAAAAATGCACAATATCACAGCTTTATATGTAAAGCCGATGCAGAGGGAGACCATAAAATAACACTATATGATAATACATTTTATTATGAAGTAAAGATGCACTATGCAGATGAATGGCTCCGAGTAGCCAAAGGTACTTATGAAGTAAAAGAATTTATTTCTAATAAAAAGAAAAAAATAGGTGTATTTGTTAGAGTGGAACAAAAACCTGACCTTTCATTTTTAGTTATTGATTTGTCTGAAATGAATTTATATTGGGCAGAGCAATATATCGGGAAAGTTGAAATTGAATGATGATTAATTGATTATGGCATTAGTTAATTGTAAACAATGTGGACATTCTGTTTCGGATAAATCACGAAAATGTCCAAAATGTGGTTGCCTTAACCCCTCAACGACTATTGAAGTCTTCAAATCACCATCAATGATGGATGAAGATAAATACATGAAGAACGAGGATTTTCGACAAGTTTCTGATGTAACAAATGTATTTTCATTTGTTAAAAAGAAATGGGTAATAGTTCTTGTCCCTATTGTACTGATTTCACTAATTATGTTCGTTTTGCTCAGGAGTGTAGGAAATAATGTAGATAAACATTTGGAAGAAAATAGGCAAGATTTACATACAAGTGAACAAGTAATTAATGATGAACAGAACAGTTCTTTTAAATATGAAATTCTCCAAAAGAATACAGAGGAGTTACCGCGAGAATTAACGGAAACAGACATTAAAGAGGCATTTCTACGGCATTGGCAGCACTATAAAGGAGATAGGGAACTTGTTTCAATAGAAGGATGTAGTGAAGGATATAAGGTTTTCATGGGTGACTTGGATGGTGATGGTATAAATGACGCGGTGGTGAATGCTTATGTCACTCCAAGTTCGGAAGAGGTAGCCAATGACAAGACGGAAAATAAATCATATATTTTTTGTTTCCTGAATGATGGCGAGCATTGCAAACTTGTTGCTGCTACAAAATTATATGCAATGTTCTTTGTCGATAACATAGAAAATGAGGAAATACACGCCCATCGTATCGAATATATGAAAAGGGTGAATGATGGGCAAAAAACAGCTATAAAAGATAGTCATATTTTCAGATTTGATGGTGATAAGTTAGTCGATTTAGGTGGAACTAAAAGGCTTGTTGATGAACAAGAAAATCCTCAAATAGAGCGAAAAAGCGAAAATATAGGATTGTCGGAAGGATATTTTTATCGCTATGAGGGTGACATGAAAGGCTTTCCCATAAAGGTGGATTTTGGTGTTTTGTCAAATGGGGTGATAAATGGTGAATACCAAAATGTGAAATATGGTACAGTATTAGAGTTAACGGGACGACTGACATCTGATAAATCATTACAGTTAGTTGGCGAGAATCAAAATGAGAAAATTGTATTTGAACTTTCTTTTTCTTCTCCCGAACATTTAGAAGGATATGGAAAAATGGGTGACAATTCATTAGAGGTCAAACTAAAACAGATTTCAAGTGAAGTGATAAACGATAGTCATTAATAAACATTTAAAATAGGAATATGAAAAATATTTTAATCACGCTTTTTCTACTAAATATCAATATCAGTGTGTTTGCTCAAAGAACTAATGCCCACGGACAATATATGGTAAAAACAGCTACGTGGAAATCGTATGGTGGACAGAGTTCATTTAAAATGGATTTAGGATATTATCTAAATGGAAATCTAAAAGAAGTTACAAAAAATTACGAACTTAACGGTAAGAAATACAGAGACACATATTCTATCTCCTATAATTCCAAAGGAGAAAGAATACTGAAATTCGTTCGATATGTGAATGGAAAACAAAATTTTAGTGCAAAAGCCTTGTATAATTTCAATGAAAATAATCTGATTTCTAATATCAATTGGTATGCACCATCTAAAAATAGATTAGTGCAAACATTTCAAATGTCCTACAATGAAAATAGGGAGCTTGTAAAGTTAATAAAAACGACAAGTGAAAATATGGATGAAGATTGGAGTAGCACGACAATTACAACAATCAATTGGGATAACAACAATATAGTTTCAGATAAAACGATTGATGTGGGTGAAGAATATGGTGGTGAAGCAAACTTTGTCTATTATCCTGAATCAGAGGTAAGAAATAATACAAATCTGAATTTCAACTTTCTTATATTTTATAGTTATGGCAGGGATTACATGTCAGATATTGTATTTGGAACTGAATGGTGTGGAAAGAATACCAATCTTATATTGAAAGGAGATAAAGATGAATTGGATAGGTATAAACATCTTCAACCTGAATTTCGTGGACATTACGAATACGAGAAGAATGGGGATTTAATCACAAAACTTAGATATATAGCTCCAAGAGTAGGAAAAGAACATAACTATGTTTATGGAACACTGACTTTGGAATATGTGCATTAATTATCAATGCTCTAATATGAATTTTATAAATGGATAAATACTTATAAATAATATATGACCGAGAAATGTAATTTACCTTCTGCAAGTCATATATAAAAGTGTGATTTTAAATAAAATATGCGTAATATAAAGAGAAATGAGATATTTATAAATAAGATGATTCTTTAAGTAGAGGTATGGTGATACCTCATTTTGTTCCTTTTAGGAGTAACCTTGTTTTAGGGTTACTCCTTTTTTGTTATGCTCCTTTTTTTGAGTTAAAGAATCTTATAGCAAAATAAATGTAATATCAAAATTAATTGGTGGTATATTGTATTATTTTAACTTTTTATATTTGGGGTATATACATAATTTTGCTTATATTTGCATTGCTTTTCAAATGAGGGTGGGTACTTCACTTGTAGAGTATGGCTATTACTCTTCACATAGCCACAGAGCGGAAGAGCGACATTAACCCAAGTGTTCGGTTCTGGATTTATCTATTAATATGTATTCTTTATCATGCTTGGTGAAATGGCATGGTAGGATGATGTGAGTAGCCAATGACGTATAATGTCATTGGGATAGGGCGTTTTGTCTCTATTAAACTAAGTGTTAAATTTATTAAGAGTTTGAAATGAACAACAATATGTTATGCGGATGCTTGACCGCTAATCAGGCAATGGAGAAGGCTTTGGCTTTACCGCCTATAAAGGCTTTGTATGAAACATTTTGGTATGAGAATGAACTCTGTATCTTCTTTGCAGAAGCTAACGTTGGTAAGTCCTTGTATGCTATGCAGATGGCAGAACATATAGCCCAAGAGCGTAAGGTGATGTACTTGGATTATGAGCTGTCTTTGAGCCAATTCCGTTCACGTTACACCAATGATGAAACGGGAGTGCCTTACCAGTTCTCTGATAATCTCTTTCGTCCAAGTCTGAGGATAGAACAGGTTTCGGATGATAGAGAGGTAGAAGAACGGTTGTTCAAGAAGATAGAAGAAGGTGTGAGGATGGGTATTAAAACTTACGTAGTGGATAATATAACTTATTTGTGTGGTAAACTTGACCAAGGGATTGAAGCGACACGGATAATGAAACGATTGTCCGCAATGAAGCATACATACGGGCTGAGTTTGTTGGTAATAGCCCATACGAAGAAGCGAAACTCCAAAAAGGAAATTGAAGCGGATGATTTGGCGGGGTCCAAACGGCTGATGAACTTCTGTGATAGCAGTTTTGCTTTGGGAAAATCACGTGAGGATAGTAAAACCATCTACTTGAAACAAATAAAAGTCCGTCAAGGAGAGAACAAACATGGCAAGGATAATGTAATTCTGTATCGGATAGTTAAAGATGATAACTTCCCACGGTTTGTAGAAGAAGGTTGTTCGGAAGAGGAGAAACTATTGAAGCCGTCCAAGAGTGAGGACAAGGGTATTTTAAAGGCTAAGATGAAGATACTGCACGAGGAAGGTCTGAGCAATAGGGCGATTGCTAAAGAGTTGGGGATAGCCGAGGGTACGGTACGGAATTGGCTGAAAGAATTGGAAGAGGTTGTCAATGTATCTACTGAACCATCTTCAATGGTACAAGAGGAATCGGAAGCCGAATATGTGGAATATGAGGAAGTAGCATAAGGGTGCGTAAGATTTGGTGCGTAAAAAGGTGCGTAACTGTGATTGCGTAAATAAAGTGCGTAAATGTTTGCGCAAAAGTTAATTCACCGTATCTTTGCAGCGTCTCTCCTTGATGTTCTGTTATGGAATGCTAGAGGGGGAGATTGTTTGATTAAAATAATATAAATCGTATATTTATGGCTGATTATCGATATTGTGGTCTATTTTACGTATTCGGGCATGAAATGGCGTTTTACAGCGTTTCAGTGCCAAATAGGTTTTCCAAAAACTACATCTTTTTATGTAATTAGCTGATATTCATACTTCAAATTTTTCTTTAACGAAGAAGAATATTAGAAAGAGAACATAGCGGACAGAATAAAAAATTCTGTCCGTTTTTTGTTTGATATTTCTTCTTGGAAGGGGGTATTGGAAAGCGTAATGTAACTTTCCTGAGAGATTGAACATTATACATGGAAAAAGTGTTTATCTTTGTGGCGTAAACTAAAAATAGACAAACATGAAAAAGATTATTAGTGTATTAATGGTAGCTGTATGTTTGATGATGGCTGCTCCTGCTCAGGCTCAGTTGCACTTTGGAGTAAAAGGTGGCTTGAACCTGTCAAAGGTTAGTTTCTCGAAATCAGATTTAAAAGGAGATAATAAAACCGGTTGGTTCATTGGTCCGATGGCTGAATTCACCCTGCCCATTATTGGGATTGGTGCGGATGTTGCGGCTTTGTATTCACAGACAGAACTGGCTGCAAAGGGATATTCCACCGATGCAAAACTGAAAACGATTGAGATTCCGGTAAATTTGAAATGGTCTTTCGGACTTGGAAGTATGTTGGGTGCTTATATTGCTGCCGGGCCTCAGTTCGGTTTCAATATTGGTAATAAGAAAGGATTTATGAATTATGATCTGAAGAAGAACAACACCAGCTTCAATGTGGGGGCAGGTGTGAAACTGATCCGCCATTTACAGCTTGGCGTGAATTATAATTTTGCTTTGGGGCATACTGCCACTCTTTATGCTGACCCTAATATAATCCTTGATGGTAAACCACTTACTCAGGATGTGAAGATAAAGAACAACACTTGGCAAGTTTCTTTGGCATACTTGTTCTAGACAACCTTATTTAATAAAAGATAAAAAGGAGGCATTCAGTAAAGAATGCCTCCTTTTTTGTAATTTTGCACCATGAAAAAATTCGTAGATGTCATAGTTCCATTACCTATTGCCAACCAATACACTTATTCCCTTCCTCAGGAGATGGAAGAGATGGTACAGATTGGTTGTCGGGTGATTGTTCCGTTTGGAAAGAAAAAGTTCTATACGGCAATAGTGACAAATGTACATTATGCGGCCCCGGAGGGGTATGAAACGAAGGATATAGCTGAAGTGCTAGATTCATCTCCGGTACTGTTACCGAAACAATATGAGTTCTGGCAATGGCTGGCGGAATATTATCTTTGTACATTAGGAGATGTGTACAAGGCGGCTATCCCTTCGGGTATGAAACTGGAAAGCGAAACGTTGGTGGAATATAATCCCGATTTTGAGACCACCGCACCGTTACCGGAGAAAGAGCAGAAAATTCTAGATTTGTTGAGTCGGGATACAGAACAGTGTGTAACCCAGTTGGAAAAAAACAGCGGACTGAAAAATGTGTTGACTGTCATCAAGTCTTTGTTGGACAAAGAAGCCATCTTTGTCAAGGAGGAACTGAAACGTAATTACAAACCGCGTACTGAGGCGAGGGTGAGATTGGTGAACGGAGAAGCGGATGAGGCTTACTTACAACGGCTGTTCAATGAATTGTCACGTGCTCCTAAACAATTGATGATATTAATGAAGTATGTGGAATTGTCCGGTTGGGTAACCAAAGGGTATGCTTTAAAGGAAGTAACAAAGAAAGAGCTGCTTGAAAAGTCAGGAGGTTCTGTTGCCGTTTTTAACGGATTGGTCGAAAAGAAAGTCTTTGAGGTCTATCATCAGGAGATAGGACGTTTGGATAAAGGAATTTTGGATACCGGTGATATTAATCCGCTGAATATTGCGCAGCAACAGGCCTATAGCAACATTCTTCAATGCTTCAGAGAGAAAAATGTGTGTCTTCTGCATGGTGTTACATCCAGTGGCAAGACGGAAATTTATATCCACCTCATTCAGGAGGTGCTGAAAACAGGAAAGCAAGTCTTATATTTGCTTCCGGAAATTGCACTGACCACTCAGATAACTGAGCGTTTGAAAAGGGTGTTCGGACATCGGCTGGGTATTTATCATTCCAAGTTTCCGGACGCTGAGCGGGTGGAGATATGGCAGAAACAGTTGGGAGAGAAGAGCTATGACGTGATTCTCGGAGTCCGTTCCTCTATTTTTCTGCCTTTTCGTAATTTGGGGCTGGTCATCATAGATGAGGAACACGAGAATACGTATAAACAGCAAGACCCCGCCCCACGTTACCATGCCCGTAGTTCAGCCATCATGCTGGCTTCTATGTTCAAGGCGAAAGTGCTGTTGGGAACGGCTACTCCTGGTGTGGAAACTTACTTTAATGCTACCTCGGGAAAGTATGGCTTGGTAGAATTGAAAGAAAGATATAAAGATATCCGGCTTCCTCATATAGAACTGGTTGACATTAAGGAACTGGCGCATCAAAAGCGGATGCAGGGGCCTTTCTCACCGGTGCTGGTCAAGCAGATAAAAGAGGCATTGGAGCGTAAGGAGCAGGTTATCCTGTTTCAGAACCGTCGCGGTTTCGCTCCAATGATAGAATGTCATACCTGCGGCTGGGTTCCTAAATGCAAGAACTGTGATGTGAGTCTGACGTATCATAAGGGGCTGAACCAGCTGACTTGCCATTACTGCGGATATACCTATCAAGTTCCCCGTTCCTGCCCGGCGTGCGGTGGAGTGGAATTGATGCATCGCGGTTTCGGTACAGAGCGTATAGAAGATGATATAAAACTGATATTCCCCGAGGCGAAAGTCGCCCGGATGGACTTGGATACCACCCGTACCCGTACCGCATACGAGAAAATTATCACGAATTTTGAACTGGGCAAGACGGACATTCTGATTGGTACTCAGATGGTATCCAAAGGATTGGACTTTGATCATGTCAGTGTGGTGGGGATTCTGAATGCGGATACGATGTTGAACTTCCCGGACTTCCGGAGCTATGAGCGTGCTTTCCAACTGATGGCCCAAGTGGCAGGACGTGCCGGGCGTAAAAATAAGCAAGGACTGGTCATCCTTCAGACCAAATCGCCGGATTTGCCTGTTATTCATCAAGTGATACATAATGATTATGAACAATTATACTACGATCAATTGGCAGAACGGCAGATGTTTAAGTATCCGCCTTACTATCGTTTGATTTATGTATATTTGAAACATCGCAAAGAAGACGTTCTGGATCTGGCGGCGGATACCATGGCAGCACAGCTCCGTTCCGGATTGGGCGACAGGGTATTGGGCCCGGACAAACCGCCGGTGGCCCGTATCCAGACCTTATTTATAAAGAAAATGATTGTGAAAGTGGAGCAGAATGCTTCTATAAAGAAAGTGCGTGATTATCTGCTTGCCGTGCAACGTGCCATATTGGAAGATGAACGTTTCCGTTCGTTGTTAGTATATTATGATGTAGATCCACAGTAACTGGTCCATGCACTGGATGATAATAGAAAAGATAAACGAAAATAAAGATGAAGATAGAATTAGACGTACATACCCATACCATTGCCAGCGGGCATGCATTCAGTACTTTACAAGAAATGGCGCAAGCTGCCGCCGGTAAGGGATTGAAAGTTTTAGGGATAACGGAACATTCGCCCGGTATTCCCGGTACTTGCCATCCTATTTATTTTAGAAACTTGCATGTGGTTCCCCGCCGGATGTATGGGGTGGAGCTGTTGCTGGGGGCTGAGATTAATATTCTGGATGGTAAAGGAAACCTCGATTTGGACGAGGACTATATGAAGATGCTTGATATCCGTATCGCGGGTATCCACTCTTTGTGTTATGAATATGGAACGATAGAAGAAAACACTCATGGAATGGTGCAGGCTATCAGTAATCCTTTTATTCATATTATCAGTCACCCCGGAGACGGTACGGCAGCGTTGCATTTTGAACCGATGGTATTGGCAGCCAAAGAACACCATACTTTATTGGAAATAAATAACAGTTCTTTAAAGCCCACCCGTAACAAGCCCGATGCCCGTGAGAACAACCTCACCATTCTCCGTTTATGCAAGAAATATGAAGTTCCGGTCATCTTGGGAAGTGACGCGCATATTTCGTTTGATATAGCCCGTTACGATAATTTGTATGAATTGTTGCAGCTTACCGGGTTTCCTGAAGAGCTGATCATGAACCGTGATGTGAAATCATTTAAAGAATATCTCCATTTGTAGATTATATATGAAAAGAATACTTTTTGTCTGCCTTGGTAATATTTGCAGGTCTTCTTCGGCAGAAGAAGTGATGCGTACTCTCATAAAGAAAGAAGGACTGGAACACGAGATAGAGGTGGATTCTGCCGGAATCCTGAGTTATCATAGAGGGGAATTGCCCGACAGCCGTATGCGGATGCATGCTTCCCGTCGCGGTTACAATCTGACCCATCGTTCCCGTCCTGTCTGTACGGAGGATTTCTATCATTTTGATATGATCATTGGTATGGACGACCGTAATATAGAGGACTTGATGGAACGTGCCCCCGACCTGGAAACGGAAAAGAAAATCCATCGCATGACGGATTATTGTCGCGTCAAGGTGGCAGACTATGTTCCCGACCCTTACTATGGCGGTGCGCAAGGGTTCGAGAACGTGCTTGATATATTGGAAGATGCTTGTGCTGGATTACTTACTTCTTTAGTTCCGGATAACTGATACGAGTATGATACATCGTTTTCAGCTTTTCTTTAAACAGCGCTTTAACTGTTGCTATATCCTTGAACGTAATAGGGCATTCTTTGAAATACCCTTCAGATACCTGTGTGTCAATAATCTTATCTACCAGTGTGCTGATGCTTTCTTCCGTGTACTCCGGCAGGCTGCGTGAAGCCGCTTCTACAGAGTCTGCCATCATCAGGACGGCCTGTTCTTTGGTGAACGGGTTCGGACCGGGGTAGCGGAACTTTTCCTGGTCCACTTCTTCGTCAGGATGTTCGTTTTTATATGAAATGTAGAAATACTTCGTCAGTCCCCGTCCATGATGGGTACTAATGAAGTCTTTGATCACTTTGGGCAGATTATGCTTCTCCGCCAGTTTCAGTCCGTCGGTAATATGACTGATGATAACCTGGGCGCTTTGTTCATAACTTAAACTCTTGTGTGGGTTGACTCCCGACTGGTTTTCTGTGAAAAAAGCCGGATTCACCATTTTACCGATATCATGATATAATGCTCCTGTACGTACCAGCTGGCTTTTACCTCCAATCTTGTTTGCCGCCGCCGCAGCCAGGTTTGCCATCTGCAATGAGTGTTGGAAAGTGCCCGGAGCTACTTCGGACATTTCCCGAAGCAAGCTATTGTTGATATTTGACAATTCCACCAAAGTCACATCTGAAGTAAAACCGAATATTTTCTCTAAAAGGAATAGTAACGGATAGGCGAACAGCAGTAAAATACCGTTGATCATAAAATAGATGTACATGCGCGTATTCAGCTTGGTCAAATCATCTTCATGAATCAGCTCGAAAGCAAAATATAATAAAGCGTAACTGATAAATACAACCAAAGCCGTCCGTAACAATTGCGACCGTTGGGACAATTCTCTCAAACTATAGATCGCCACCATTCCTGCCACTACCTGTAACAATATAAACTCATGTGGAAAACGTAAAGTGATGGAGCAAAGCA
Source organism: Phocaeicola dorei (assembly GCF_013009555.1). NCBI lineage: Bacteria > Pseudomonadati > Bacteroidota > Bacteroidia > Bacteroidales > Bacteroidaceae > Phocaeicola > Phocaeicola dorei. The sequence goes on from NZ_CP046176.1 coordinate 398,523, forward strand.
AAATGATAGTGACATGTGCCATGAATGCCGTTCTTGAGTCAAGGAAAACACGGACTATAATCGGAATCATGGCAAATGGAACCACGTAAATACTTGACAAGTTCTGTTCCACCATAATGGAAGACAGGACGGGGAAGAATACAATCAGCGCAAATAGCAAGGTGAGTGTTCCTTTTCGTTCATAATAATCTGCCCGGAACAACTCCAGATAGGCCATGAAGCAGAACAGGAAGATTCCTACATATAATATTTGTCCGGCCAATGTCAGTCTTTTCTCTTGTACCGAGTCGCTGCGTTTTTCCCATTCCTTGCGTAAGGATTCCAATATATTGTAAGTTTGCTCATCAACAATTTCTCCACGGTCAATAATCTTTTGTCCGTTCAGCACAAAGCCGTTTGCCCATGAAATATTAGAGAGCAGATCTTTTTGCGCGGCTTCGGACTTTTCTTCATCATAAACCAGATTAGGTGTAATGTAATCATTCAGATTACATTGTTGTAATATCTTCTTTTTGTAGTGGGCGGTATCCGCATTCAGCAAATATTCATAGGCTTCCTTCACGGTGTACAATTGGTCGATAAAACGGCTCGTAGCTACATTCTTGTCTACCAGCCGTATGGCAATGATGCTGTCTTCCTCCATACGCTTCAAGTCATTTCCGGCAATGATTCCGTCCTCATACAGTGCCTTTAATGTGCGTTCAATATAACGCACATAGTCCGTGCCCGGCAGTGAATGGCGTAAGGTCTTGTTGTAATCCTCCCTTAATTTGGAAAGGACATTTTTTTCGGCTTCCTTGTCTATTTGGAAATAAGGTTGATAGTCTGCCAGGATGCTGTCCTGTTCCTTTTGTACTTGCAGATCGTTTTTGTAAATCGGAAAATCAAAAGATGCCTGTAACAGTCCGTATTTCCAAGGCTTGTTTATATCAAATTGATAGTTGAACTTTCCTTCATTGGGCAAAAAGTAGACTATTACCGATACTGTGGCAATGAAAATAAGGCTTTTATAAATCAAATTTTTATATGAAAACCGTTTGCTGGTCTTGAAACTTCTCATAATCGTATATTTTTGCGCGCAAAATACGAAAAAATCGGGAAATTTAGATTAATTTTGCAGCGTATTTTATATAAAACAACAATGTCAGAAAGAAAAGTAAGAGTTCGTTTTGCTCCGAGCCCGACGGGAGCGTTGCATATCGGCGGTGTGCGCACAGCCTTGTATAACTATCTGTTTGCTCGCCAGCATGGTGGAGATTTAATTTTCCGTATAGAAGATACCGACTCAAATCGCTTTGTTCCGGGTGCGGAAGAATATATCATTGAGTCGTTTAAGTGGTTGGGGATAAACTTTGATGAAGGAGTCAGCTTTGGTGGTAACTACGGTCCCTACCGTCAGTCTGAACGTCGTGATATTTATAAGAAATATGTACAGGTGTTGCTTGACAGCGATAAGGCGTATATTGCTTTCGATACTCCGGCAGAGTTGGATGCCAAACGTCAGGAAATCTCTAATTTCCAGTACGATGCTTCTACCCGTATGTCTATGCGTAACTCTTTGACTCTGCCAAAAGAAGAAGTGGATGCACTGATTGCCGATGGGAAGCAATATGTGGTACGTTTCAAGATTGAACCGAATGAAGATGTACACGTACATGATATTATCCGTGGCGAGGTAGTGATCAATTCTTCCATTTTAGATGATAAAGTTTTATATAAATCGGCGGATGAACTGCCTACTTATCATTTGGCAAACATTGTGGACGACCATTTGATGGAAGTTTCCCATGTAATCCGTGGTGAGGAATGGTTGCCTTCCGCTCCGTTGCATGTCCTGCTGTACCGGGCTTTCGGCTGGGCGGATACCATGCCCGAGTTCGCACATCTTCCCTTGTTGTTGAAACCGGATGGTAACGGTAAACTGAGCAAGCGTGATGGTGACCGTCTTGGCTTCCCTGTTTTCCCGTTGGAATGGCACGACCCCAAAACCGGTGAGGTGTCTTCCGGTTATCGTGAGTCGGGTTACCTGCCCGAAGCTGTTATCAATTTCCTTGCCCTGTTGGGATGGAATCCGGGCAATGACCAGGAACTGATGTCTTTGGATGAACTGGTGAAGCTTTTCGACCTGCACCGTTGCAGCAAAGCCGGAGCGAAATTCGACTTTGAAAAAGGAAAATGGTTTAACCATGAATATATATTGAAGAAAAGCAATGAGGAAGTAGCCGGGCTTTTCATGCCGATCTTGAAAGAGCACGGCATTGAAGTTCCTATGGATAAAGTAGTGACCGTGGTAGGTTTGATGAAAGATCGTGTAAGTTTTATCAAGGATTTGTGGGAAACTTGCAAATTCTTCTTCGTCGCTCCTACGGAATATGATGAGAAGACCCGTAAAAAACGTTGGAAAGAGGACTCTCCCGAACGTATGCTGGAGTTGGCGGACGTGTTGGCGGCTTTGGACGACTTCTCGCTGGAGAACCAGGAAGCTGTGGTCATGAAATGGATAGAAGATAAAGGTTATCACTTGGGTAATATAATGAATGCTTTCCGTTTAACCTTGGTAGGTGAGGGTAAAGGCCCGCATATGTTTGATATTTCAGCCGTTTTAGGGAAAGAAGAAACATTGCGACGCATTCGTCGGGCTGTGGAAGTGCTCAAGTAATAGCCGGTAGTTATGATTTATAACTTAGTCATCTATATTTATCTATTCGGGGTGAAGGTTGTCGGCCTGTTCAGTGCCAAGCCTGCCAAAATGGTAAAAGGACACCGGGAGGTATTTGATATCTTGCGTAACAAGATAGACAAAAACGCCCGTTATATTTGGTTTCATGCAGCTTCATTGGGTGAGTTCGAACAGGGACGCCCTTTGATAGAACGTATCCGTAAGGAGCATCCCGAATATAAAATATTGCAGACATTCTTTTCTCCCTCAGGGTATGAAGTGAGAAAGAACTACCAGGGGGCAGACCTTGTCTGCTATCTGCCTTTCGACACTCCGCGTAATGTCCGTCGGTTTGTAGAATTGGCTAACCCCTGTATGGTGTTTTTTATCAAGTATGAATTTTGGCAGAATTACTTGAATGAGTTGCATAGGAGAGGTATTCCCACCTATAGCGTATCTTCCATTTTCCGTCCCAATCAGATTTTTTTCCGTTGGTATGGGAAGAGATATAGTGAGGTGCTGAGGACTTTTGCTCATTTGTTTGTACAGAATGAAGTTTCCAAAAAATTACTGGCAACAATTGGTGTGACCGATGTGACAGTTGTGGGCGATACTCGTTTTGACCGCGTGCTGGATATCTGCCATCAAGCCAAGCAGCTTCCGCTGGTGGAGAAGTTCAAAGGTGGCTCGTTGACTTTTGTTGCAGGCAGCTCATGGGGACCGGATGAGGATATTTTTATCAAGTATTTCAATGAGCATCCTGAGATGAAACTGGTTATTGCTCCTCATGTGGTGAGCGACAGTCATTTGAAAGAGATTTTAGATAAGGTGAAACGTCCGTGCATCCGCTATACCGAGGCTACGGAAGAAAATGTGACACAGGCCGATTGTTTGATTATCGACTGTTACGGATTGCTGTCCTCCATTTACCGATATGGTGAGATTTCGTATATTGGGGGTGGTTTCGGAGTTGGAATTCATAATGTGCTGGAAGCGGCTGTATATGGTATTCCTGTGATATTCGGACCTAACAACAAGAAATTTCGCGAGGCGCAACATTTGTTGGAGCAGAAAGGCGGTTTTGAAGTGACTGGCTATGATGATTTTAAACGGCTGATGGACAAATTTTTGTCGGATAAGGCTTGCTTGCAACAAGCCGGGAAAGCTGCCGGAAATTATGTGAACCATAATGCCGGAGCATTAGAAAAGATAATGAAAGATATCACTCTCTGATTGTTTCAAGGTGATTTGAGTATATGCAGGTTATAGAAAGATTTGGCTCTATAACCTGTTTTTTTCCCTTCAAATCCTTCATTGTAAGGTAATATATTGTTACTCAGTTGTTTATGATGAACCATTTTTACTTTATTTCCTTCATCCGGATATAAATCCTTCAGCCTGCTGAAATGAGGGCTTATCCGGCTTTTGGGTCAGCAGAAATTTAGTGGGGATTTATTTCATGCAATTGTTTGTGATACCCCCCTGTACGAGCGTTCGTAATTTTATGGATGGTTTGTATGACAGGCAAAAGTAAAGATTGGGATTGGATATATGCCCTCACTTTAGCATTTCGACTTGTTGCTATATAACATACATGTAGTCAGATGTATATCTTCCTGCCAATATGTTGTTTCGCTTTTTTATAAGAAGGCAGTCTGGGGACTTTTCCTCCCTGCTTAAGGAATGCGTAGCTTTGTAATCAGATTCATCCTTAAAAGCTCTTGTCTATATTTCTAAACCTTTCCCGCCGTATGGTTAAAGGTTTTTTTCCTGTTTGTTCTATCTCCGTAAGCCTTTGGAGTTAACTCCATAGCCTTGGGAGATAACTCCAAAGCTTATGGAGATAGCTCCAAAGGCTATGGAGATAGAATACATCCGTATAAAAAGGTTTAATCAGGAGATAGAAAAGGTTTATGCAACAGGGTTCGATCTATTGTCATTTCCATAATAATTCCAAATGCTCCCGGACTTTTATAGTAGAACTTTTTAAAAAAACTGGTTGGCGGTTTTCTCTTTGATGAAATAAAAAAAGTTAAAAGGATGAACTTTTCTTCTTTTAAAGCTAACATGAACTCTTTATAAGAGGAAATCTTCTGTTTTTCAGTTTGTTATGCTTCGCTTTTACATGAACCGATTTATATATCTCTTGATAAGAGATATATATTTTCTGTGCAAAAATAAGCAAAGTTTTGAGAACTAATACATTTTTGGCAAAAAAAATAGGAATTTATATAAAAAAATAGTTCTCTCACTTATTTATATTCTTCTTTATTCCGTTTCAACAGCTCTGTAATATGTTGATATAATGTGTGTTAATGCTTTTTGTAGATCTCTTATCAAGAGATCTACAAAAAATGTCGTTTTTAAGACCTTTTTATATATAGAATATACCTGGTCTTTGAAGCGGTATAACTAAATGAAAACAACATAAAGCAGATGGAATATCTATTTCTGAGACGTAAACGCACGACCGCTACTTCCGAGCGGCAGAAAACTTTGCTTTTCAAGGCCGCCGAGCGGCAATGGAAAGAGGAGTTTGCCGGAAAGGGAACAGACATTCGCAAGGTGGATTGCAATATATATAAAGGTATATTGTACCAGCTTGAGATACGTCAGGTATTCCTTGACACCTCGCTTTCTCTGAAAAAACTGAGTGAACTGCTTGAAACGAACCAGACCTACCTGAGTAATGTAGTGAATAAGTATTTTGGTTGCAACTTGAAGGAACTTGTGAACAGCTATCGCGTGGAATATGCCAAAGAACTTCTTGATTCCGGTCGTTGCACATTGAATGACTTGCCCTGTAGTTGTGGTTTCGCCTCTAAAAGTGCTTTCTACTCGGCTTTCAGTCGTATTGTGGGCATATCACCTTTATCTTATCAGTCCAGGGAAAGGAGGAAACGGTATTTACAGGTGATAAACTAGCTAAGCTATTAATAATGAAGTTAATATGTATAACCAATTTTAGTTTTTAAATTTATAAATTTAAAGTTTTTCTATTATGAACAAAAAGTTTTTAAGTGCAATCCTGTTCGGAGCCTTAATGGTTTCGTCAACAGGAACATTTGTGTCTTGTAAGGACTATGATGATGACATTGACCGCATCGACAAGGAATTGAGCGAAGTCAAGGAAACCATTGCAAGTCTTGACTCGGCAATTAAGGCAGGTAAATTCGTTCAGTCATGTAATGAGGTTACCGGTGGATATGAACTGGTTTTCACTGACGGTTCCAAAATTACTATCAAGAATGGTACTAATGGAGCAGATGGTACTACTGTTATCCCTGAATTCCGTGTGGAAGGCAATTACTGGCAGGTTAGCACAGACAAAGGTGCTACTTGGGTGGATGTGAAAGATACCGAAGGTAACAAAGTTCCGGCCAGAGGTCAGGATGGTGAAGCCGCTGGTTCAAACGTGTCTTGGGTGACAGTGGACGGTGTGGAATACATCAAGATCGGTGACAAAGTTACTGATTTGAAGCAGAACAATGAATTTCCTAACATTGCTGTAGATGCTGAAAGCAAGACTGTAATTGTGACTATCGACGGACAGAACTATACTTTGCTGCAGGAAGGTTCTGCATTCAAAGGGTTGCAGACTGTGGTTTACAGAAAACAGGCTGTTGATGATTATAGTGATGTTTGTAAGGCTTATGATATCTATTGGCAGGAAAATGAAGGAAGTTTTAACCCGGATAAGGATGTTTTGTTTGCATCTGTTCCTGCTTATGCTTCATTCAAGGTATATCCGGGTGATTTCTCATTGAATAATGCGAAATTCTCCTTTGTTGATACGTATCAGGTTCGTAGTGTTGCTCCTGCTTTGACCTATATGGAAGGTTCTGCAAAATTAGAAAACGGTATTTTGAGCCTTGCTATTTTACCGAATGAAGGTATTGGAAATAATACCTATGCAACCTCATTGGATGTAACTATGTATGGTCAATATACATCAGCTTCCGATTATTTCACGGTAAGTAGAACACATGCATCTGTAAAGAGCATTGTAAATGCTTTTACCTCTACTAATATGAAAGAAGATGAATACCCTGCAATAATCAATGCAGATGGTGCTTCTTATGATGGTAAATCTTATGGATGCTTTGACTATCAAGGTGTTTATAATGTAAATGATTCTATTGACGCTTACATTTCCGGAGCAGCAAAAGTATGGTTGAAGTCAACCAATATTTCATATACCAGAGTGTTCAGATTGTTGGATCAGAATGAGGATTATACATTTAATGGACAACCTATTAAAACTCGTCAGGGTATCTTTGATTTTAAAGATAATGTTTTGTCTGTAAAATCGACTAACCAGGCATCTGCTATTGATGAATATGCTGCAATAGAAGTGACTACTACAGTTAAACCACAGGAAGAAGGTGTTAAAGAATACGAGGTGAGAAATGTAGTATTCATCAAGGCTGTTCGTCCTGCTGTTAATCCTGTATTCGGAACCGTTGCTTTGAAACCGTTGGATGCTAAGGAAAACTTTGCATTTGCATACAATAGCTCAAAAGCTCGGATCATTACTTTGGATGTTCGTAACTTTGAGGCTGCTATTGAAGGTCGTGATGTTATTTCTAATAAAAATCAGGAATATTGCACATTCATTACATTGAACAAGCCTGTATATGATGCTGGTGGCAAGTTGTTAAGTTATCAATCAATATCTGATAACTGTAATCAATATTATCAAAATAACAATTTATCGACTAATATTCCTGCAAAAGTTACAGACTTGGCTAAAAATCTTGAAACGGTTAAAAATGAAGCTGTCTTGTATTATAAGAACGGTGGAAACAATGCTGACAAAGACTCTTTGTTCTTGATTTTGACACCGGGTGCTGACTTTGTACAGTTCAAGAATATGTCCTTGTTGGCTGGAGCTTCTTCTTATTATCCTGGTTGGGGAGCTACCGAGAAAATGACTAACGGAGTGAACACACCGTATGGTGTTTACAACAGCTTCGTAAACAAACTGTTCAAGGTTTCTGTAGATAACTTCTCTGTAACCTATAACTTTGATTGTCCTATCAAGGATGAATACAAGAGTCGTACTATTATCGGTACATGGACAAAAACTGGCGGTGCTTATAGCAAGTTCATCATGGAATCTCAAGAATTCGACAAGATGTACAATGTTGTTCCTGAAGATGCGACAGTTGAGTTTGAATTGGATTATAAGAAGCAGAATGCTTATGTTCAGGAAATGATGAAAGAAAATAACATTGAATGGACTAGCACTAATCAGATTGCCTTTACTCCGCGTGTAGATTTGGCTAAGGTTGGAACTTTGAAAGTTGATATCTATGATGCTACAGCTGGTTCTGCTAAGCGTGTATTGTTTGCAACTGAAGACTGGAAGGTGGAACAACCTATCTTAGAATTCTCTGCAATAGTAGACTTGAAGTATAATAATCCGGCATTGGCTACAAACGATCAGATTAAGATTATCGATTTGATTAATGCTTTAGGTGCAGCAGACAAGAAGAAATGGACTGAACTGACATTGAAAGATGCTGTTAAAAATGTATTGGTAAAATACAATGCCGCTACGATTGCTGCTGAAGAAACCATAGCTGAAACATTGTATAGAAAAGATGCTGCTGGTAATGCTGTTGCTGAAGCTACAGGATTGGAAATTTCTTTGGATGAGAATGAAAAAGACTTTACTTATGATGCAGCTACTGCAACTCTTACTTGGAAGGGAACTCCGACAGGTACAGTATATACTCATGATGTAAACTTGAACATTACTTATACTCATAACTGGGGTGTTGTAACCAAGACATTCAAGGTAACTGTAACAAGAAAAGTACAGTAAACATTCGGGCTAAGATAGGAAGTATAGTTTAAATTTGATATGCTTTCTTCTTGATAACCTCAAGCGAGGAGGGGATATGAATCTGATAACAGAGGAATATCCTCTCCTTTTTTATTATAAAAATAGATTCTTGATATAATGACGAAATTAGTTCGATGCGGTATAAACTTTTATGCGGATGTGGATCATCAGAAGGCGGTAAATGATAGGGATTCCTTGCAGAACACTAAATTAATGGAACATTATACTCACCTTCTTGGCCAATTACAATATGAAGGAGCTGGTATCTGGAGCCGTTTTAATATTATGTTCGGAATAAATGTTTCTTTATTCGGATTGGAAACCGTCTTGTTTAACTCTGTATGCCAGACTTCTGAATACCTGACATTTATTATTGCATTTGGAGGATTGTCATTCTCAATATGGTCTATTTACGTAATGCAGAGATTATGGAGTTATCATGAGCACTGGAAGAATATGTTATGTGAAGCGGAAAAGACTTTTCCGGATGAGTATGTGAAACTTTTTACAAAGATTCCTTCTAATTTGAAAAGAGAGAAAAAATCTTGGGAGTTATGGCTGAAATCATACACTCAACCTTTTTTTGCCATATTGTCTCTTATTTGGTTGCTTATTATAGTGTTAAACCATGCTATTTATACTGATATGCTGAATAAGGAAAATATTATTCATCACGTGGGTGTGGTGAAAATACAACAGAATGAAAATTTAAAAAATAATGAAGATGAAAAAGATGATGGATTCGACTACTGCGATTATTACTACAACAGATAATAGAGTATTGTTGCAAAAAAGAGATGAGAATCCGGATATAGAGTACTCCGGATGTTATTCTCTTGTTTCTGGCTACCTTGAGGAGGAGGAAACCCCTCTAGACGGTATTATCAGAGAACTGAAGGAAGAATTTGAACACAAGAAATCCTCAAAGGTACATTTTAGTTCTATAACCTATCTGGGGTCTGAGTATAGAGCAGACTATGATAGATGGGAATATATTCATCATACTTATTTGATGGACGATGCAGCGGATATCCGTATTTTGGAAGGTGAATCTTTTGTCTTGCTGGATATGGATGAGTGTTTGAGATTGGAGAATCTTGCTCCTCATCATAAATTGTTTTTATTAAAATATCGTGCCGGATTATGTAAAATTGACGTGCGTGAGCAATCGAAAAAAATGTTTGATGAAATAACTGTCAGGGATTTGATAAAAGTGGAATCCGTAGGGAATGTGAAAAATTATAGCTTGCTGGAGGCGGGAACTGGTTTTGTAATTGGCGAGGATACTACTTTGAGTGCTTCAATTCCAGCGGTGGAAGCCGCTAAATATATAGGATTCTTGCAATTCGTCCCAAAGGTTCTCAGAGGTAATCATTATCATTTTAGAAAGGTGGAATATATGCTTATTTTACAGGGGCGTATGCAGGCTACTTTTCAGAAATATGATGATAGTGAGGCTGTAATAGAAGAGATTTGGGAAAAGGGGGATTTGGTAAGGACTTTACCGGGGTGCGTCCATACATTAACAGCTTTAGGAGAGTCGAATGTGTTGACTGTTGAGTTTTCTCCACAGCCTTATGTTGCGAGGGATGTGTTGATGAATGATAAAAAATAGCTTGAGTATGGGAACCATTGCAGTAACGGGGGCTACCGGTTATTTGGCTGAGAAATTGATAGAACGGTTGATTACCCAAGGACATACTATTCATGCGATAGCCAGGAATGAAGGAAAACTGATTGCTCTGAGGGAGAAATTTAAAGGCGTTCAAATCTTTCCATGCCCCATTGAAGATTATCTTTTATTGAAAAAGGCATTGAATGGTTGTGATGGGATATTTCATTTGGCTGCGTTTAAAGATGTCATTTTGGCAAAAGAACATCCTCTGAAAGCTGTTCAGACTAATATTCTTGGTACGTTGAATCTTCTTAAAATAACTGTTGAGGAGCAGAACATAAAATTTATTCTGGCAACAAGCACTGATAAAGCTGTTCAAGTTTCAGGAACGTATGGGGCTACTAAATTGCTTATGGAGAATCTTTTTGAGGATTTTGAACAAATAAACGGATCGAATTGCGCTTATAGGATCGTTCGTTATGGAAATGTATTACATTCTACAGGATCTGTTTTGGTAAAATGGAAGTATGCATTAGAAAATAGGAAGGAGCTTATATTGACAGATCCTGAAGCTACCCGGTTTTTTATTACGTGGGAACAGGCAATAGATGTTATTTTTTCCTGTTTAAATGATGCTCAAAGTGCGGAACCGTTTTATCCGCCTAATATGAAATCGATAAGCTTAGGAATTTTATTGGAACTTGCAATAAGAAAGTATGCTAAAACTATTCCTGACATCAGAGTTATCGGTTTACAAAAAGGGGAAAATAAGCACGAGTGTATCACGGCAGACTTAAGCAGTGAATATGCTGAAAGATGGAATAATGAGGAATTATTAAACCTTATCTAGAAAAGGGGAATGAAAGATATAAATTATTGTTATGATGAGGATATGTTGCTACTATGAATGATAAATAGTTAAATCTTTCTTTTAAGACGGGGAATTGCAGTATATTGATTACTTTTATCCTGTATCATAACTTATTAAACCTCGGATAGATATGGGAACAGAAGGCATATAGGATAAATACATCAACCCTTATACCGATTTCGGCTTCAAGCTGCTTTTCGGCACGGCAATGAACAAGGAACTTTTCGAGGCTGCCGAGATAGCTAAGTTCAATCCTAAGGAATTAGGCGAGTATTGGGAAAGTTTGAAGAATTTCCGCGACTGGTACAGCGTGATGTCCACCCAGTTGAAAAAAGGGCGTGAGGAAGGTCTTAAAGAGGGCCTTGAAAAAGGTCTTGGGCAAGGTCGTAAGGAAGAATGCTTCAAGAATGCAAAAAAATGAAACAGGCCGGTATTGCATTTGATGTAATTGCACAGGTTACCGGTCTGTCTATAGGGGAAATAGCGTCTTTGTAAGTCGTTTACAGCACCAGTCCGTCCAGCATCTCGATATAAAGCCTTATCGCTTCCTCAATTTCCGAAACCATGATATATTCATCAGCCGTGTGTGAACGGGAGGACTTTCCCGGACCGATTTTGACAGACGGGAACTTCATCAACGCCTGATCGGACAAAGTAGGAGAACCGAAAGGTACACGTCCTAGTTTTACCGCGCGTTTCACAAAGGGATGCTCGGCACTGATATGAGATGAGTTCAAGCGGAAAGAACGAGCTTTCGCCTCGCTTTTTAAATGGGCACTTATTTCTTTGAATAGTTCTTCGTTAGAGTAACATTCATTACTGCGGATATCCACAACGAAAGTACAAGTATCGGGGATGACATTATGCTGCGTGCCGGCATTTATTTGTGTCACGCTCATTTTGACAGGCCCCAGCAGGGAAGATTCCTTTGGGAATTTATAATCACGGAACCACTGAATGTCTTCCAGTACCTTGTAGATAGCATTCACTCCTTCATTGCGTGCGGCATGTCCGGCTTTGCCGTATGCGGTAACATCCAGCACCATCAATCCCTTTTCGGCAATAGCAGGCTGCATTTCTGTCGGTTCACCCACTATGCCTAAGGTGATGGGAGGTAGTTGGGGCAATACGCTTTCTATTCCGTTTTTTCCGGAAACTTCTTCTTCACATGAGGCAAGAAAGATCAGATTGTATGCCTGCTCGGTTGTAGAGAGATGGCGGTACGCCTGAAATAAGGATACTACACTGGCGCCGGCGTCATTACTTCCCAAACCGTAAATCTTTCCGTTTTCGGCTTTCGGAGTGAAAGGATGTTTCCGCCATCCGTTTACCGGTTTTACGGTATCGATGTGGGAATTTAGTAAAATAGTCGGTTTGTTGAGGTCGAACATCGGACTGATACACCAAATGTTGTTGCCCGAACGACCGGTCATGATACCTGTTTCTTCAATATAGTTCTGCAGAAAGTCAGCGGCAGCTTCTTCTTCCCGGCTCAATGAGGGGATACCGATTAACGAATTCAGCAATGTGGTTGCTTCGGAAGTGTAATATTCTATATCAATCATCTTGATTTTAATAATTTAATGTGTTGCAAAGATACTATTTTTGCGTGGTAAACGGTGATGAAAAAAGTAGGTAATTAAGTTAGATATGCAACTAAATCTTTCGGCTGATTTCTTCTAACTCTTTGACTGGTTGGGAAAATTAATGCCTGTTTATAGAGGATAATTCCAAATTAAACGATAACTTTGCCGATGAATTAAAAATAAATCTTTGGAATGAGTAGTTCTTTCTTATCTGTCCTGATACAACGTCAGGCAGGGAAATATGGTGATCGTGTAGCGTTGCGTTACCGCGATTATAAAACAGAAACATGGATTCCGGTTTCTTGGAACCAGTTTGCCGCAACTGTAAAAACAGTTTCGAATGCATTGATAGAATTAGGTATAGGCATACAGGAAAATATAGCAGTTTTTTCTCAAAATAAACCGGAATGCCTGTATGTGGACTTTGGAGCTTTTGGGATACGGGCTGTTACTGTACCATTTTATGCTACCAGTTCCGAGGCGCAGGTACATTATATGGTAGGTGATGCCGAAATACGTTATATTTTTGTAGGTGAACAGTTGCAATATGATGTGGCGTTCCGGGTTATGCTACTGGGAAGCCAACTGAAACAGATTATAATTTTCGACAGGGAGGTAAAGCGTGATGAGCGGGACCAGACTTCCATTTATTTTGATGACTTTCTGAAATTGGGTGAGGCGCATCCGCATCAAGCTGAGGTAGACAAGCGTACTTCAGAGTCGGGTAATGGTGATCTTGCCAATATTCTTTATACCAGTGGAACAACCGGAGACAGCAAGGGGGTGATGTTGCATCATTCTTGCTATGAGGCGGCCATTCCGGCACATGATGAACGTTTCCCTCAATTGGGTGATCAGGATGTGATTATGAATTTCCTTCCTTTTACTCATGTGTTTGAGCGTGCATGGACTTGCTGGTGCCTTTCGATGGGGTGTACTTTGTCTATCAACTTGCGTCCTGCTGATATCCAGAAAACAATAAAGGAAATCCGTCCTACGGCTATGTGTAGTGTTCCCCGTTTTTGGGAGAAAGTGTATGCCGGCGTGCAAGAAAAAATCAATGAGACAACCGGATTGAAAAAGAAGTTGATGCTGGATGCTATTAAAGTGGGACGTGAACATAATTTGGATTATGTGTACAAAGGGCTGACTCCTCCGCCTGTATTGCACATGAAATATAAATTTTATGAGAAAACGATCTATAGCTTGTTGAAAAAGACTATTGGCATTGAAAACGGGCGTTTCTTCCCTACTGCCGGTGCGGCTATTCCACCGGCTGTACAGGAGTTTGTTTTGTCGGTGGGAATTAATATGGTAGCCGGTTATGGATTGACGGAATCTACTGCAACGGTTGCTTGTGAGAATGATAATGACCATGTGGTTGGTTCGGTGGGGCGTATCATGCCCCATGTGCAGGTCAGAATAGGGGAGAATAACGAAATAATGTTACGTGGTGAAGGAATCACTCATGGCTATTATAAAAAGGAAGCTGCTACGAAGGCGGCGTTTACTGAAGACGGATGGTTCCATACCGGTGATGCGGGTTATATAAAAGATGAGCATTTGTTCCTTACAGAGCGTATCAAGGACTTGTTTAAAACTTCAAACGGAAAGTATATCGCTCCTCAAGCCATTGAAGCCAAATTGGTGGTAGACCGTTATATCGATCAGATTTCTATTATTGCCGATGAACGTAAATTTGTTTCTGCTTTGATTATTCCTGAATATAAACTGGTGAAAGAGTATGCCGCAAAAAAAGGTATTCGCTATGAAAGTATGGAGGAACTGTTGCAGAAACCGGAAATTATCGATTTGTTTAAAGAGCGAATTGATACACTGCAGCAGCAGTTTGCACATTATGAACAGATCAAGAGGTTTACTTTGTTGCCCCATCCTTTCAGTATGGAGCGTGGTGAGCTGACCAATACGTTGAAAATAAAACGTAATGTGCTGAACAAGAACTATGCTGCCGAAATAGAAAAGATGTATGAAGAATAATGGGAAAATGAATAGATTTCCACTATCTTTGCATCCTGAAATGCAAAAATTCTCAAGATGATAACAATAGAGCAACTGAAAGACGTAAAAGAACGTACTGCGGCACTTGAAAGATATCTGGACATAGAAAATAAACTGGTTCAGGTGGAAGAAGAACAACTGCGTACGCAGGCGCCCGGTTTTTGGGATGATGCCAAGAAAGCAGAAGCACAAATGAGGAAGGTCAAAGATCTGCAAAAATGGATCGACGGTTACCGTGAGGTAAAGACGATGGCAGATGAACTGGAATTGGCTTTTGACTTTTGTAAAGACGATTTGGTTACCGAAGAAGAAGTGGATGCAGCATATCAAAAGGCTGTCACTGCGGTGGAGGCATTGGAACTGAAGAATATGCTTCGCCAGGAGGCTGACCAAATGGATTGTGTATTGAAAATTAATTGTGGTGCTGGTGGTACTGAAAGTCAGGATTGGGCTTCCATGCTGATGCGTATGTATATGCGTTGGGCGGAGACCAATGGCTATAAAGTGAGCGTGGCTAATCTTCAGGATGGGGATGAGGCCGGAATCAAGACGGTGACAATGAATATTGAGGGCAGTTTTTCGTATGGTTATCTGAAAGGTGAGAATGGAGTTCACCGCTTGGTGCGCGTGTCTCCTTATAATGCTCAGGGGAAACGGATGACTTCTTTTGCTTCTGTGTTTGTAACGCCGTTGGTGGATGATAGTATTGAAGTGACAATTGAACCTGCCCGTATGTCTTGGGATACTTTCCGTTCGGGGGGGGCTGGCGGACAGAATGTGAACAAGGTGGAGTCAGGAGTACGTCTGCGTTATCAATATAAAGATCCATATACCGGTGAGGAAGAGGAAATCTTGATTGAGAATACTGAAACCCGTGACCAGCCGAAGAATAAGGAAAATGCGATGCGCCAGTTGCGCTCAATTTTATATGATAAGGAATTGCAGCACCGCATGGAAGAACAGGCCAAGGTGGAGGCAGGCAAGAAGAAGATTGAATGGGGATCACAAATACGCAGTTATGTCTTTGATGACCGTCGTGTGAAGGATCATCGTACTAATTTTCAAACTTCGGATGTGAACGGAGTGATGGATGGAAAGATTGATGGCTTTATCAAGGCATACTTGATGGAGTTTTCCGGTTCGGAGAATTAGTAATTTCTTCGTAATTTATTTGTTTTCTTCTAGAAACTTTGTACTTTTGGGATATTCAAAGGAGATGGTTTAATCTTAAAAATGAAATACTTATGGGAAAGAATAAGAAAGCTGCTTATAGTAAGCGGGAAGAAGAGAAAGCAAATAGGATTGTAAAAGGTCTGTTCATCGGATTAATCGTATTAGCCCTTGTTATTATGGTAGGCTATGCCATGTATGGATAAAAACAGAAGAAGAAGAAATAGTGAAGTCCTGCTGAGGTTATTCTTTGCGGGGCTTTTTTATATATTAAAACGCTATGGGACAAGAAATAGAACGAAAATTTTTAGTAAAGGATGACAGTTATAAACTAGAGGCTTATGCGCATAGTCATATTGTGCAAGGTTATATCTGTAGTGCTCGTGGAAGAACTGTCCGGGTGCGTATTCGGGATAATAAAGGGTATCTTACTATCAAAGGGGCTTCCAATGACTCCGGTACAAGTCGTTATGAGTGGGAGAAGGAGATCAGTTTGCAAGAGGCCGAAGAGTTGATGAAACTGTGTGAGCCTGGGGTGATTGATAAAATCCGGTATTTGGTGAAAAGTGGAGAGCATATCTTTGAAGTGGATGAGTTTTATGGTGAGAATGAGGGCTTGACTGTAGCGGAAGTGGAATTGAATAGCGAGGACGAATTGTTCAAAAAGCCCCATTTCATCGAAAAAGAGGTAACGGGAGATATTCGTTATTATAATTCTTTTTTGATGAAGAATCCTTATACTCGCTGGTAGATAATATATAGGCTTCTTTAACGTCTGAAAATAAACTACTTGCTATCGTTTACCTACCTTTGTAACAAACACAAACTCATTATTGATATATGAAACACAACATTTTATGGGGCATTATCTTGCTTGTAGCAAGTTTGTCATTTACGGCGAAGGCGCAAAAGGTTGTCCAAGGCCAGTTCTCAGTCAAGGGAATCTTATTAGATTCTTTGTCTAATGAAGGGGAACCGTATTCTACAATCCGTATTTCATTGAAGAATAATCCTGCAAAGCCGGTGAAATTGGCTGTGACAGGAGCGGACGGCAGGTTTGACGAACGGCTTGCCGTGCCGGGGACTTATCTCATTCATTTTACTTCTGTAGGAAAGTCTCCTGTACAGAAGGAATTCTCGATATCGACCAATCGTAAGAATGTTGATTTGGGTAAGATTTTGATAGCAGAAGCGACTGAAATGTTGAAAGGAGTGGAGGTGGTAGCGCAGAAACCTTTGGTAAAGGCAGAAATAGACAAAGTGACGTATAGTATAGAGGATGATCCGGATTCTAAAACCAATACGACTCTTGAAATGCTCCGTAAAGTTCCGCTGGTGACTGTAGATGGAGAGGATAAAATTCAAGTAAACGGTAGCAGTAAGTTTAAAGTGCATGTTAATGGCAAGCCGAATAACATGATGAGCAATAATCCTACCGAGGTATTGCGGAGTATGCCGGCCAATTCCATTAAATCTATAGAGGTTATCACCGAGCCTGGGGCTAAATATGACGCGGAAGGGGTGGCGGGCATCTTGAATATTATCACTATAGGAGCTGGAATGGAAGGATATACGGTGACATTGAATGGTGGTGCAAGCAATACGCGTGTGTATGGTGGCGGTTATGGTACGGTTCAGTCGGGCAAGTTCACTGTTACCGGTAATTATTCTTATAACTACCAGGGATCTCAAAAGGGATTTGAAGATTCATATCGTGAGGATTTCACATCTCAGGAAAATAAATTTTTGGAGTCGCATCGAAGAAGCAAGAGCTATGGCAATTTTCAATTTGGCAGTCTGGAAGGAAGTTATGAGATTGACACTTTGAATCTGATCAGTTTTTCTATGAATCTGATGACTGGCAATTTTACGAATAAGAGGATTGGAAATACACATATGACTAATTATGCCGGTAATCCGGTTTACGGTTACGGTTCTTTAGGAAATAATGAATCGGGCTTTGGCGAAGTGGGGGGCAATATGGATTATCAGCATTCGTTCAAAAAGAAAGGGGAACTTCTTACTTTTTCTTATCGTTTTAGCCATTCACCCAATAACAGTGAGGCGAATACGGATTATGAGGATACGTTGAATGTTCCTTATCTTTTGCAAAACCAATATTTTAAAAATGATGCCAGCACACAAGAGCATACGGCTCAATTGGACTATACCAATCCGATAAATTCGATACACAGCATTGAAACTGGTATAAAGTATATTTTTCGTAGAAGTAAAAGTGATGGTAAATATTATCTGGCCGATAAAACCGGAGAATATAAGTATGATCAGGATATGAGCACGCAATATGATCATAAGCAGGATATTCTGGCTGCTTATTTGGGCTATCAGATGAAGTACAAAAAACTCGGTGGAAAGGCGGGAATTCGCTATGAGCATACATTTATGGATGCGGATTATAAAAATAAGGATGAGAAGTTTGATGCTCAGTTTGATGATTTGGTTCCATCCTTGATGTTCTCTTACCAATTGGCTCCTACTCAAAGTTTGAGGGCATCTTATAATATGCGTATCAGTCGGCCGGGTATTTGGTTTTTGAATCCGTTTACTGACACCAGCAACCCCACTGCGATCAGTTACGGTAATCCTGATTTGGAAAGTGAAAAGGCCCATTCGCTTAGTGTTACTTTCGGTAGTTTCTCGCAGAAATTTAATGTAAATGTCAGTGCTAATTATTCTTTTGTCAATAATGGTATAGAGCAATACTCTTTTATAAAAGATGGTGTGATGAATTCTACCTATGATAATATAGGAAAAAGTAAGAATATTAATTTGTCTTTGTTCCTGAACTGGAATATGTCTCCTAAAACCCGCTTTAATATCAATGGACGGGGAGCTTATGTGGATTATAGAAGTTCAGGGCTTGATTTAAAGAATCATGGCTGGGAAGGAAATCTCTTCGGAAGCTTTCAGCAGACTCTGCCTTGGGACCTGCGTCTGAGTCTGAATGGAGGGGGTGGTACTCCGCATATCTCTTTGCAAGGTAAAAGTTCCTCTTTCTATTATTATGCGATAGGGTTCAGTCGTTCTTTCTTGAAGGAAAAGAGGCTGACTATTTCTCTTAACTCGTCCAATTTATTTAATAAATATATTACTTTTAAGAATAATATCAATACTTCTACTTTCTGCTCTTCTACTTCTACCAGAATTCCGATGCGTTATTATGGATTTAATATTAGTTGGCGCTTTGGGGAGTTGAAGGCTCAGGTAAAAAAAGCAGCGCGAAGCATTAATAATGATGATTTGAAAAGTGGAGGAGGTAATGCTGGGACCGGTGGAGGGATACCGGCTAATTAAAAGTTAAAACGAAACCACCTGTTAACTGTTAATTTAGGGGGTAAAAACTGTTATTTGATAGTTTATACCCCCTTTGTTGTTAGTTTTTCTGTCATGACTTTTATAAGAAGTCGTTAAGAAGCTGTTTTGATTTCATTCGATAAATCTGTTAAGCATGATTTGGATGAATGCAATCTGTACCATAGCTTCTGCGGTTTCAGCAAGGAATTCGTAATCGATGGTCAGCCTTCTGAAGTTTTCCAGCCATGAGAAAGAGCGTTCCACAATCCAGCGTTTGGGCAGTACCTGAAATTTGGATGGACATTCGTCCGGTCTGAGTACGACCTCCAATATCCATCCGAATTTCTTCTTGACCCAATCAGCCAAATCTCCCCTGTAGCCTCCGTCCGCCAGGATTTTCACCAAACGCGGAAATTTATAAGCGAGTTTTTCTATGGCTTGTGGGGCGCCCTTGCTGTCATGCAGGTTGGCCTCATGGATTGCGACGGCTAACGGAAGGCCAAGCGTATCGACAATGATGTGCTCTTTCCGTCCTTTGATTTTCTTGTTCCCGTCTATACCACGGTCTGAATCAACATGATGGGAAGTCTTTACGCTTCTGGAATCCATGATGCCAAGACTGGGACTTTCCTGCCGTCCTGCCTGTTTACGGATGAAAGCGTGCAAGGTATCCATCACTTCTTCAAACACGCCTTCAAGCTTCCATTTACGGAAGTAGTAATAGACGGTTTGCCAAGGGGCGAAGTCAGAAGGAAGCATACGCCACTGGCAGCCGGTCTTGTTGATATAAAGGATGGCATTCATTATCTCTTTAAGCGAATGTTTTCGGTTCCTCGCTTGCGGCTCTAAAATATTTTTTATAACTTGCCACTGTTTTTCAGTCAGGTCGGTTGGATACTGTGTCATAACTTTATTGTTTGGTACCTTTAAAGATATAACATTTTTCCAATTGACCGGCTGATTCTGAATTGTATGTAGCCCTATAACATTATTCTTAAATCAATTCAAAACAGTTTCTAATATTGCAACAGAAAACAAAAACAGAAAATAACAACTTAAAAATAGATTAATATGAAGACAGTCGACTTTACACAGCATTTACTAAGTATACAAACCGAATTATTTCGCTTTGCATTTAAATTGACAGCTGACAGAGAAGAGGCTAATGATTTGTTGCAGGAAACTTCACTTAAAGCTTTGGACAACGAAGAGAAGTTTACTCCAGATACGAATTTTAAAGGATGGATGTACACCATCATGCGTAATATATTTATAAATAATTATCGTAAAACAGTGCGTGATCAGACTTTCGTCGATCAGACGGATAACTTGTTTCATTTGAATCTTCCACAGGAATCAGGATTCGATTCTACAGAAGGTGCTTATGATTTGAAAGAGATACATCGTATCGTGAATGCGTTGCCTAAAGATTACCGCGTGCCGTTTGCTATGTATGTATCAGGATTTAAATATAGGGAAATTGCCGAGAAACTGGGACTTCCGTTGGGAACAGTGAAAAGCCGTATCTTTTTCACTCGTCAGAGGTTGCAGAATGATCTGAAAGATTTCCGTTAAGTTGACTCTCTATCTTTATTATATAACTTTGACTTTTATCATCACGCCGACTGTTCGCGAAGAATCGTCGGCGTTTCTTTTTAGGATTTACGCCATATAAGGGGGCGAAGTAAGTAATATCCTATTAAGGCAGCTAGTCCAACTCCAATGCTGTTTGCCAGAAAATCCAGCCAGTCACCGCTGCGGGTATCTGTGCAATAAGCTTGCATCAGTTCGATACACCCGCTCATAGCTACAGGAGCTATGATGCCTCCCCATATTACATGATTCCAATTGACAGTCTTATGATTCCTCAGATATTCTATCCATAAAATGAGACAGAGTCCCCCATACATGCATATATGCACTACTTTGTCTATGTAGGGGATTTCTTCCATATCTGTTTTGGGAGGAGTGAAAAAGGAAAGATAAAAGATGATAGCTACAATGATCAAGGATACCGGATATTTTCTAAAATAATATAGCATACTTTAATTTTTTTGTGATTCATCGCAAAAGTACGATTAATTTTATACTTTTGCAGGCTAATTAGTGTTGATTTATAATAATTTGATAGTTTTTTATGCAAAAAAGCGAAAGAGTAAATTTCGGAAGTAAGATTGGGGCTGTTCTGGCGGCGGCAGGTTCGGCTGTAGGACTTGGTAATATATGGAGGTTTCCCTATGAGACGGGAAATCATGGAGGTGCGGCATTTATTTTGGTATACTTGGCGTGTGTTCTTATGTTGGGAATGCCTATTATGATTGCCGAATTCACAGTAGGTCGTCATTCAAAAGCAAGTACGGGACGTGCTTATAAGGTTTTGGCTCCCGGAACTCATTGGAAGTGGTTGGGATATTTGGGAGTTTTGGCCGGTTTTCTTATTCTAGGATATTATTCGGTAGTGGCAGGATGGACTTTGGAGTATATATTGGAAGCGGGAGTTAATGGTTTTGCAGATAAGAAGCCGGAAGATTTTGTGGTTGCTTTCCAGAGTTTTTCGAAGGATCCTGTTCGTCCACTTATTTGGCTGGTCATCTTTTTATTGGTTACCCATTTTGTTATAGTAAAGGGAGTGAAAGATGGAATAGAAAAATCTTCGAAGGTGCTGATGCCTGTTTTGTTTATACTGATAGTAGTTTTGGTAGGGTGTTCATTGTCGCTTCCCAATGCGGAAAAAGGTTTGGAGTTTCTGCTGAAGCCTGATTTTAGTAAAGTGAACGGAGATGTTTTCTTAGGGGCTATGGGGCAGGCGTTCTTTTCCTTAAGTTTGGGAATGGGATGTCTTTCAACCTATGCTTCTTATTTTGGGAAAGAAACCAAACTGGGAAATACGGCTCTGAGTGTCGGTGTGATTGATACTTTTGTGGCTGTCTTAGCCGGATTGATTATTTTTCCGGCAGCCTTTTCTGTAGGTATCCAGCCGGATGCGGGACCATCATTAATTTTTATTACATTGCCTAATGTTTTTCAACAAGCTTTTAGCGGTGTGCCGATATTAGCTTATATTTTCTCGGTGATGTTCTATGTCTTGCTGGCTTTGGCTGCATTGACTTCTACTATTTCTTTACATGAAGTGGTGACGGCTTTTCTGCACGAGGAATTCAATTTAACTCGTGGCCGTGCTGCTAGATTGGTCACCTTCGGGTGTATTATAATTGGGGTCATTTCTTCCTTGTCATTGGGGGTTATGCAGAAATATACGCTGTTTGATAAGGGATTCTTTGACTTGCTTGATTTTGTCACTGCAAAAATAATGCTTCCTTTGGGTGGTTTGCTGGTATGTATTTTTGTAGGATGGTATTTGAAACGTTCCGTTTCTTATGAGGAATTGACCAATGGAGGAAAGCTGAAAGCAGGTCTTTTCAATCTGTATATCTTTTTGTTGAGATACGTGGCACCTGTGGCTATCATTTTGATTTTTATCAATGAATTAGGGCTAATTTAGAATTGTAATGTGGAAAGACTTTTTCTATTTCTCGAAAAGCGAACGCAGAGCTATACTTTTTTTGTTGACTTTGCTTTTCATATTTATGTGTATATGGGTTCTTTTTCCAGTAAAGGAAGAGTCTTTGGAACAGGATCAAGAGGGAATAGAAGAAATAAAAAACTTTCTGGCCGGAGTACATGAAATGGAGGAGAAGGAATCTCTGCAATATTCCTATGATAAGCCTAAGAGAATAGAGGTGGTATTGGCTGCCTTTGATCCAAATTCAGCTGATTCCATCGAATTTTTGCAATGTGGATTGCCTCCTTTTATTGCACATACTATTTTGCAATACCGGAGAGCCGGCGGTAAATTCAGGACAGCGGATGATTTCTCTCGTGTTTATGGCTTGTCGTCCGAGAAATTTAATATCTTAAAACCCTATATCCAGATTTCAGAGGCTTTTCGGCGGAAACAGGATACATTGCACTTTATCAAAAAGGTGGAGAAAGATACGTTGGCAGCTTATAAATATCCGGAAGGAACTTTAGTCGATTTGAGTGAAGCGGACACTACCGAGTTGAAAAAGATTCCGGGAATAGGCAGTGGCATTGCACGCATGATTGTGGCTTACCGGAAACGTTTGGGAGGTTTTTATGACACGGTTCAGTTAAAGGAAGTGAACTATGTAGATGAGGATATGTTGAAGTGGTTTAAACTCGGAAATACACCAATTCATCGGATAAATGCCAATAAGGCTGGGCTTGACAAACTTCGCTCTCATCCTTATATGAATTTTTATCAGGCAAAGGTGATTATAGAATATAGGAGGAAAAAGGGAAAATTAAAAAGTCTTTCCCAGTTATCCTTGTATGAGGAATTCACTGAGAAAGACTTGGAACGTTTGTCGCACTATCTTGCTTTCGATTAATTGTTGGGATAACCAGCAGCTTCTGCTATTTTTACCGGAATTTCGGTATTGTCAATGCGACCTTGGAATAGTTGGGCGCCGGCTCCGATAGCGAATACGGGTACATAACCTCCAGAGTGCCCACCACTGGTCCAACCTACCAGAGCGATGTCATCCAGAATTCTCTTGGCCTCAGCTGCCAAAGGTTCGTCTTGTTGATATTCACTTTTGGTTAAATCTATCTCTTTACCGCTAAATGATTCATCATATACTTTCTTCAGGGATGCTTCTTGCTTTTCATTCAGTTGAATACTATCCCAAAATCCGAAATTATCCTTCAATGATTGCTTGATAACTTCCCAAGGTACTTGATTCTTGTATTTTTTTCTTAATTCGTTTACAATTTTAGTATATCCGCTTTCACTTACTTTTTGTGATTTTAAAGCTTGCAGGTTCAAAGTATACGGACCTTTTCCTAAAACGATTCCTCCGGTTTCGTGGTCGGCTGTTACTACAATCAGGGTTTCATCAGGATGTTGTTCGTAGAATTCGTAAGCAACTTTTATGGCATTATCCATATCCATCACTTCGTGGAATGCAGTAGCGGCGTCGTTGCTGTGGCAAGCCCAGTCTATTTTACCTCCTTCAACCATAAGGAAAAACCCTTTTGATAGATCTTTAGATAGGAAATTGATTCCGGCACGGGTGATTTCAGTTAAAGTCATATCGCCTTTTTTTCGATCGATAGCATAGGGGATAGCACTATTGTCTGTTGCTGTCGCAGGTTGTAAGAGAATCAGTTTATCCGATTTTTTTGCTTTTTTCTGATAGTCTTTGTAGCCACGGGCTATGGTATATCCGGCTTTGTCCACTAGTGTATACAAACTTTCTGAATTTGAACCGGCGGCTTTTTTGTTGGTGGGATCTAAAAAGTCTGATCCTGCATAGAAATCGAAGTTGGCATCAATCAAATCCAGACCCACGTTGTAATAGCTGCTTCTTTGTCCTTGGTGTGCGTAAAAAGCAGCCGGTGTGGCATGGTCTACGCTGACACTGGTACTGATACCTACACGGCAACCTTTATTTTTTGCCCAAGAAGCAATACTGTTAACTTTGGTTTCCAGATCCTTTTTCACACCTAATGCGCCATTTTTTGTTTTGTTTCCCGTAGCAAGTGCTGTTCCTGCAGCGGCTGAATCTGTCACTCCGTTGGTTGCCGAGAAAGTAGTGGCTATGGTTGCATAAGGAAATTGGGTGAATAATAACGGAGTCACACCAATTTTGCCTTCCAACTCTCCACGATACATCTCTGTTCCTAAAACTTGGTTAACACCCATTCCATCTCCGATGAAATAAAATACATACTTTGCTTGCTGTGCCTGTACAAAAAGAATGGACAGGAATACAAATACGGTAATAAATGATAGTTTTTTCATATTAATTGAGTTAATGACATTTTTCTTTTTTTAGTCTAGCAAATATAGGGAAAAAAGACTTTTTATCGGTATTTCTTTTTTGAATAATTGAGATTTAATGACCAAATACTTTTTTTGCAATAAGTTTGTAAATGAAATGTTCTTGAGGTGTAATATAAAAAATCTGTTTGGGAGTAGGGAAATCCGTTTTTTGTACTATGTATCTGTTTGCTTTCGACATGAATATTGCATACAGATAATTGCTTTAATATTAGTGATTATTAATTATAAATCTTATATTTGTCTAATCTAGAGTCAGTAAGGTAAAGTATGGGAGAATTTATAAACGTATTAGTGTCAAAAGGGAAAAGCAATTTGATACCGGAAAAAGACAACCTGTATGGACAGTTTGTCGGTGAATGGGATTTTGAATGGGTTGATAACCAAGGTACAACAGGCGAAAGACATGTTCAGGGAGAGTGGATATTCGCTTGGGTACTGGAAGGGACTGCAATTCAAGATGTGTTTATTTGTCCTTCGCGTAAGGCGCGGATTAAAGATTATCAACCGGATGCAGCTTATGCGACTACGGTACGTATGTATAATCCTAATACAGAAGCATGGGATATTTTATATACGGAATTAGGAGGGGCTACACAACTGGAAGGAAAAAGAGAAGGAAACAGGATTGTTCAGACGGAAATTAATGAGAAGAATATACAGTGGGTGTTTTCGGAAATTACAGCGACCTCATTCCGTTGGCAACGTATGGTAAAGTGTCCGGATGATACTTGGGAAACTGAAGCTGAACTTTTTGCAGTTCGTCGATGATTAAGATTTATATGCATATTATATAAGTTTGAGATATCGCAGTCTAAAATAGACTTGTTGTAGTAGAAGCTCAGAGGTGATTTGACGAGTTTATAAAAAAAGAATGTGTGAATGATAAACAATCTCAGAACCGTTTTCTTGCATTTGGCGGAGAAACTGTATTCAAACTAAATCCTGCCAGCTATACGCAGGAAAAGATGTGGGGCAGGTATATGGAATCTTTGCGTAAGAATCTTTCTGCTTATACTCTTGATGATGCTCCCGAAGATGTTCGGGAACTCTACAAAGATGAATTCATCCAGCTTTATGCTTCAAGTATAAGGTGTTTTTTTAATATGCATCAAATTGGGATTTATATCGGGAAGGAGTAGTTTTGCTCCAAGACTTAATCAAATATGGAGGCAGGTCAGAAGTGGAGAAAGTTATAATCGAGCTGAAAGCTCGTATACCTCGTCATCCAGTCTATATTGCCGTATTTTGTGTTTTGTGAGAAAATAAAAAATCCTGATTTCCGAAATCAGGATTTTACTGTCTTTTTTTCTTCAAGGTGGTGCCACCAGGAATCGAACCGGGGACACAAGGATTTTCAGTCCTTTGCTCTACCAACTGAGCTATGGCACCATTATTTCTTGTTTGCGGTTGCAAAGGTAGTGAAACTTTTTTAAACTGCAAACTATTTCTAAAAAAAAACACTGATAAAAACATAAGGTGTTTATTATCAGTGTTGTTTAATTAAAATTATTTTTCTTTTAGTGGATTCCAACCTTGCGCTTTCAGCTCAAATTCTTGTCCGTCACGGGTAATCAGGGCACATCCCAGCTCCGGTTTGGTGATGTGACCAATCACTTTTATACCCTCTATAGCCGAAACTCGTTCATGCTCTGTTAAAGGTACAGTAAATAATAGCTCATAGTCCTCACCACCATTTAAAGCACATGTTGTCACATTCATATTCAGCTCTTCCGCCATTACAGCCGTTTGGTAATCAATGGGAATTCTTTCCTCGTAAACGCGACAGCCGGTATCGCTTTGTGAGCATATATGCAGCAGTTCCGAAGAAAGGCCGTCGGAAATATCCATCATAGCGGTGGGCTTGATTCCCGCTTTTGCCAGTTTCTCAATGATATCCTTACGTGCTTCAGGCTTTAACTGACGTTCCAAAATATATTCTTTTCCGGAAAAATCCGGATTTGCTTCTTTTTCTCCTTGGAAAACAGCCTTTTCACGCTCTAGAAGTTGAAGTCCCATATAAGCTCCTCCCAAGTCACCGCTGACACAAATCAAGTCTGTATCTTGTGCGCCGTTGCGATAAACCACTTTGTCCTTGTCCGCTTCACCTATGCAAGTAATACTGATGGCGAGCCCGGTTACGGATGAAGTTGTATCTCCACCCACAATATCTACATGGTGTAGTTCACAAGCCAGTTTTAGCCCATCATAGAATTGTTCTAAATCTTCAATACAAAAGCGTTTGGACAGTGCGATAGAAACTGTGATTTGTTTTGGAGCACCATTCATAGCATAAATGTCCGAGAAGTTTACGATGGCCGATTTATATCCCAAATGTTTCAATGGGGTATAAACCAAATCAAAATGTACCCCTTCCATCAGTAAGTCTGTGGTCACCAATACCTCTTTATCTTTAAACTCCAATACGGCTGCATCGTCTCCCACACCATATTGGGTTTCCGGATTTTTTAACTCAATATCCTTCGTCAGATGTTTAATGAGGCCGAACTCACCTAAGGTCGCTATTTCTGTTCTGTTTATTTCCTGCATATCCTTAAATTCGATTAATCATTTCACGCATAATGGTAGTCATGCGCGGTTGCGCTTCATCTGCCGCTTTCTGAACCTCTTCGTGTGAAACTTCCACAATTTTTCCCTCCACGCCTAGGTCGGTGATAACCGATACTCCAAACACTTTGATGCCACAATGGTTTGCTACAATAACTTCAGGAACGGTAGACATACCTACGGCGTCAGCTCCAAGAATGTGGAACATCTTGTATTCTGCCGGAGTTTCGAAGGTAGGTCCCTGTGTACCGATATATACTCCTTGTTGTACTTTGATACCTTTTTCTTTAGCGATCTCCAGTGCTTTGTCTATCAGTTCTTTGGAGTAGGCTTCACTCATATCCGGGAAACGGGGGCCGTATTCAATGTTCTTGCCGTGCAACGGATGTTCGGGAAAAAAGTTGATATGATCTCTGATAATCATCAGGTCACCAATTTCAAAGTCTGCATTCGTACCTCCAGCTGCATTGGATACGAACAATGTTTTGATACCTAATTCACGCATCACTCGTACAGGGAAGGTAACTTCTTTCATGGAGTATCCTTCATAGAAGTGGAAACGTCCTTGCATGGCCATGATGTCTTTATTACCCAATTTGCCGAAAATCAATTTACCGCTATGTCCCTCTACGGTTGAAACAGGGAAATTAGGGATATCTTTGTAATTGATCTCGTATTTATCGGTAATTTCGTGTACTAGGCTTCCTAAGCCGGTACCTAATATGATAGCAGTTTCGGGACTGGTATGCATCTTTTCTCTAAGAAAATCTGCTGTTTCTTGAATTTTTTCTAACATAGTTGGTTATATTTGAATTAAACAGTTCTTGTTGGTCTTGTAAGAAGATTACCTCAATGGGCAGCATATATATATAAGGTTTTAGTGTCTTGTCCATCAGTGGATGGGCTGCTAATCGTACTGAGTCTTTTTCAGTGGTGATAATCATGCGTTTACCTTCCGGAAGTTTCATGAAACGTTTCTTTATCAGTTCCATATCTCTTGCTGTAAAGTTATGGTGGTCACTGAAAGCCAGTGACTCAATGTGCTCATTGTATGGTGATAAATCTTGAATGAGTTTTGCTGGTGAGGCTATGCCTGTCACCAATAGGATATGCTTATCTTTTTCTATCTCTTTTAATGGAACTGCATTCCCTACTGTAAACAACGGATGCAGCTTGCCGTATGCTAATGTCGTGAAGTAGAGCTGCTGATAGGGGTAAAGTTCCATTTGCTTGCTCAAGACTCTCAAATCCATCGGGGTGATGTCCTTAGGGCATTTAGTGACAATGACAATATGTGCCCGGCTTTTTCCATTTTCAGGTTCGCGCATTCGTCCGGCAGGCAGCAAGGCGTCTTCGCAAATCAGTCGATGGTAATCTACTAATAAGATGTTCATTCCGGGTTTTACATATCGGTGCTGGAAAGCATCATCCAAAATAATCACTTCTGTTCCGGGGGCAATGTGACTATTGCATAACTGCTCTATGCCATGACAACGGTTTCGGTCTACTGCCATATAGATGTCCGGAAACTTCTGTTTCATTTGGAAAGGTTCGTCACCTATCATCTGTATGGACGTATCCGGCCCAGCAAGTACAAAACCTTTGGATTTGCGTTTGTAGCCGTGGCTCAGTACGGCCACTTTGTAATCTTTCTGCAATAATCTTATCAAGTATTCTGTATGGGGGGTCTTTCCGGTTCCGCCCACGGTGATGTTGCCTACCGAGATGATTGGGACATCAAACTTACGTTCTTTGTATATTCCCCAGTCAAACAATTTATTACGCAGCCATACGCCGGTCCCATAAAGCCATGAAACCGGATATAGCCACTTGTTTATCTTGATAAGATTACCTTCCATGCGCAAATTATTGGATATTAGGGTCAAACGGCATACGTGCCTGTATGCAGTTGGCGTTTTTTATGTTCTCCAGCGCCTTGAAGCTGTTATAATAGCTTCCCAAATATTCTTTGATTTCGCTGTTTACATAATGTTTTTTCTGATTGCCCAGCAAACTTGCGAAAATATTTTCTTTTTCGGGATAGCCGATAATACTGTAATTTTCTATGCCGGCTTGGGTGGCGGCGGCATTTAATGCCTTGTCTATACCTCCCAGTTCATCTACCAAACCGAGATCTTTGGCCATAGCACCGGTCCATACACGGCCTTCAGCTACTTTTTCAATAGCCTCTGTAGACATTTTTCTACCTTCGGCGCAACGGCTTACGAATAGCTTGTATCCTCGGTTGACATAATTCTGCATCAATTCTTGTTCTGATGCGTTTAATGGACGGGTAAGAATAGGACCTAGGCTGGCACCCAGATCTGCCATTTTATTAGTTTTCACTACATCAAAATTCAATCCTAAAGTTTCAGTAAACAGTTTCTCACCTGAATACATCATGCCGAATATGCCGATAGAACCAGTCAGCGTAGTCGGGTCAGCGAAAATGCGGTCTGCAGCGCAGGAAATGTAATAGCCTCCTGATGCAGCATAATCTCCCATAGAAACGATTACCGGTTTTTTCTCTTTCAGTCTTACTACTTCACGCCATATTTGATCTGAACCGTATGCGCTGCCACCCGGTGAGTTGACGCGTAATACAACAGCTTTTACATCATCGTTATCACGTAATTTGCGCAGGCCTTTACACATCTTTTGTACATCAATACAATCTTCTGTGGAACTGCCGGGAGCATCCAGAATCTCACCGTATGCATAATATACGGCTATTACATTTCCACTTTTGTCTTTGGGCACATTTTTCTTGACGTTTATCATATCTTCTATGAAAAGACTGTTCAGCTTGTCGTCTTCGTCACGACCGCTTAATTGTTTCAGATAGGAAATAACTTCATCTTTATACATCAAGGTGTCTGCTAGTCCGCATTGAACATATTCTTCTGCCTGACAAAAATCCATATATCGGTCTGCATAAGCATTCAGAGTATCTGTCGGGATGTGTCGTGAATCGGATACATCTGCCTGAATACGATTCCAGACAGATTCCAGACATTCGGTCATCTGTTCGCGGTTGGCCGGACTCATTTCTGTAGCGATAAACGGTTCCACGGCTGATTTGTAAGTACCCACTCTGAATACTTGTATTTCCAGTCCTAGTTTGGAAACCAGATTTTTGAAGAAAACAGGTTGCATGCCTGCTCCGTGCCATCCGATACTTCCTTGCGGATTGATAATTATTTTATCGGCCACGCTGGAAAGATAATACATCTTCTGTGCATATTGGTCTGCATAAGCAACGATGAATTTACCGCTTTCTTTGAAATCCAGTAATGCATTGCGTATTTCCTCTAAGGAAGCGTATGATGCTTCCAGATAAGAAGGTTGGATATAAATACCCTTGATTTTGTCATTGTCTTTTGCTTTCTTGATAGAAGCTAGAATGTCATCCAAACCGTATGCCTCAAATTCTTCCCCCAAAAGTTGTTGGAGTGGGTTTTCCTGTACGCGTTCGGATAGACTGCCTTTAAAGTCGAGTACGAAGATAGAGTTGTCTTTCACCACCGTTTCAGTATCCGATGATGCGACTATGCCAACCAGAGTGATAATCCCTAGTATAGTGAACACTACGCCTGCCAGAATGACGCCGATAACGCTGGCAAACGTAAATTTTAGAAAATCTTTCATTGAATGTGTTGTTTTTAATGTTAATAATTAGCTAACAAAAATAGGTTATTGCATTGAAAAAAGCAAAAAAAGTGAACATCTTTTGCTGCCTGTTTGTTCTTCATTTATAATAACCTATAAATACGTTGTATTATATGACAAAAAGTTTTAAAGAGGCTCTGAAAGCCCGTCGTACATTTTATCAGATCGAAAACAAATCGACATTGTCTGATAAAGAAATAAGAGATTTAATTCGTTTTGCTGTAGAATTTGTCCCCTCAGCTTTCAATTCTCAAACCACCCGTGTTGCGTTATTAACAGGTAAGGCGCATGAAAAGTTGTGGAACATTGTAAAAAATGTCTTGCGTGAGCGGGTTCCGGCTGAGGTATTTGGCAAGACCGAAGAAAAGATTGATGGCTGTTTTGCTTGTGGATATGGTACTATTCTATATTTTGAAGATATGGCTATCGTTCGCTCTTTGCAGGAAAGTTTCCCCACTTATAAAGATAATTTCCCTATCTGGGCAGAGCAGACCGATGCTATGCATCAGTTGGCAGTCTGGACCATGCTGGAAGATGCAGGAATGGGGGCGTCTTTGCAACATTATAATCCGCTGATTGATGATGAAGTACGTAAAGCTTGGAATTTGCCTGGTGATTGGAAATTGGTAGCGCAGATGCCATTCGGTGTGCCTGTTGCACAACCGGGCTCTAAGGAAGTGATGTCATTGGATGAGCGTGTTTTTGAATTTACTGATTAAAATTCATGTCTCATCTTTTGGCTTATTAGGGGAAAATAATCATCTTTGTGTGCAATAAAATAAAGATGTGCTATGAAAAAATTATTATCCCTTCCCCCTAATCTGGTGGAATGTTTTCATGATATAGAGAAAGCAGACCGGACAGAGTGGTTTTGTACTTCCGATCCTATAGGCAGTAAGCTGGGATCAGGTGGGGGGACTGCATGGCTGTTGGAGGCTTGTCATCAGAAAGTGACTCCTGACAGCGATTTTCTTACTTGGTTGGGAAAAGAAAAACGTATTTTACTTCATGCAGGCGGGCAGAGTCGTCGTTTGCCCGGATATGCGCCATCCGGCAAAATTCTTACCCCCATTCCTGTATTCCGGTGGGCCAGAGGACAACGGCTGTCACAAAATCTGCTTTCCCTCCAGCTCCCTTTATATGAACAAATCATGGAGAAAGCTCCGTCTTCTCTTCATACATTGATTGCAAGTGGGGATGTTTATATCCGTGCGGGCCAACCGCTTCAGACTATTCCTGATGCGGATGTGGTGTGTTACGGTTTATGGGTAGATCCTAATCTGGCAAAGAACCATGGTGTTTTTGTTTCTTCACGAGTCACTCCCGATAAGCTTGATTTCATGCTTCAAAAACCTTCGGTGGAGGAATTGGGGAAATTAATGCAAACCCATCTTTTTCTGATGGATATCGGAATTTGGCTGTTAAGTGACCGTGCGGTTAGTCTGTTGGTAAAACGATCTTATAAGGAAGGAAAACTCTCTTATTATGACATGTATTCTGATTTCGGACTTACATTGGGAGAGCATCCGCGTATGATGGACGATGAGCTTAACAAGCTGAGTGTGGCTATTCTGCCGTTGCCTGGAGGGGAGTTTTATCATTACGGAACCAGTCGTGAACTTATTTCTTCTACATTGGCTGTACAAAATCTGGTAAACGACCAGCGGGAGATTATGCACAAGAAGGTAAAACCGCATCCGGCCATGTTTGTTCAGAATGCTGAGGTAGGTTATCAACTTACCTCACAAAATTCGGAAATATGGATAGAGAACAGTTGTGTAGGAGCAGGATGGAATATCCATCACCAGACTATCATAACAGGTGTTCCCGTTAATAATTGGAACTTGGAGGTTCCGTCTGGTGTGTGTATTGATGTGGTTCCTTTTGGAGAATCGGGCTATGTAGCGCGTCCATACGGCTTCAATGATACTTTCAAGGGATCTTTGGCCAAGGAAGAAACATATTATCAAGGAATGTCTGTAGGTGAGTGGTGTGCTGTGCGCGGCATTTCGGTGGAAGAAATAGAAAACGGTCACGACTTGCAGGCCGCGCGTTTGTTTCCGGTTTGCTCATCTGTAGAGGAATTGGGAGCAGTTATGCGCTGGATGGTTTCTGAACCGGTATTACAGCAAGGAAAAGAAATATGGCAACGCTGTCGTAAATTGTCTGCTGATGATATATCCGCTTATTCTAATCTTTACCGTCTGGCAGAACAGCGTGAAGCTTTCCGGATAAAGAATTGGCCGGCATTGGCGCATAATTATGAACGAAGTGTCTTTTATCAGCTCAATTTGGAGAATGCTGCCGGAGAATTTGCCCGGTATGACCTGTCGTTGCCTGAGCCTTTATCAGAATCGGCTCCGTTGATGACACGTATCAGTGACAATATGTTCCGTGCCCGGGTGCAGCAGCTTAAGGGGCTGGCTTATCGGGAATATGAAAATGAGGCTTTTCGTTTGATGCGCGACGGACTTACTGCTTCGGCTTTAGCCAAGAGGCAGCAACCGCATTTGTCAGTGTACTCTGATCAGATTGTCTGGGGGCGCAGTCCGGTCCGTATTGATCTGGCCGGCGGGTGGACGGATACTCCACCTTATTGCTTGAATGAAGGGGGGAATGTGGTGAATATTGCTATTGAGTTGAACGGGCAGCCTCCTTTACAAGTTTACGTGAAACCTTGTCGGGAATATAAAATAATCCTTCGTTCTATAGACTTAGGCGCTATGGAAGTGGTTACAACTTATGGGGAGGTAAGAGGTTTCATGCAAGTGGGCTCCCCATTCTCTATACCTAAAGCGGCATTGGTGCTGGCAGGTTTCCAGCCGGGCTTTTCCACCGAATCGTATGTTTCACTGGAAGAGCAGTTGAAGGCGTTTGGTTCCGGAATGGAAATTACTCTGCTTTCTGCGATTCCTGCGGGCTCCGGTCTGGGTACAAGTTCTATTCTTGCATCGACTGTGCTGGGGGCAATCTCTGATTTTTGCGGGCTGAACTGGGATAAGAACGAGATATGTAACCGTACGCTTATTCTGGAACAGTTGCTGACTACCGGCGGGGGGTGGCAAGATCAATACGGAGGTGTGCTTCGTGGTGTGAAATTATTGCAGACCCATGCAGGTATGGATCAGAGTCCATTAGTGCGCTGGTTGCCCGATTATTTGTTTACAGGTGGCGAATATCAGAAGTGCCATTTGCTTTATTACACGGGAATTACCCGTACAGCCAAAGGAATTTTAGCTGAAATCGTGCGTAGCATGTTCCTCAACTCCACAGAGCATTTGTCTATACTTGGCGGTATGAAGGGGCATGCTCTTGACTTGTACGAAGCCATTCAGCGTGGGAATTTCGATGAAATGGGGCGTTTGGTTGGTAAAAGCTGGAAGCTGAACCAAGCGTTGGATCCCGGCACTAATCCCGAGGCAGTTGAGGCTATCATTCGCCGGATTGATGATTATTGCCTGGGATATAAATTGCCAGGTGCGGGGGGAGGAGGCTATCTTTATATGGTGGCTAAAGATCCTGAGGCTGCTATACGTATTCGAAGTATTCTTGCTCAGAACCCACCCAACAGTTGTGCCCGTTTCGTTGATATGGCTTTGTCCGACAAAGGCTTGCAAATTAGCCGAAGCTAGTTATAACTGAATAGAGTTGGGAAACCAGCCGGGTGATATTTTCTTTAGCAAACTCCGGTTCCATTGCCTTCTCCAGGGTGATGGGGCCGGGGGCTATAGAGAATATACCTTTGAATCCCGCTTTGTTTAATTCCGGCAGGTTTTCTATACTGCCTGCCAGTACAATAACGGGGATATGTTCTTTTTGTGCTTCCTTTAGTATCCTGTATGGAACTTTTCCCATAGCTGTCTGTCGGTCTGCTTTTCCCTCGCCCGTAATAATGAGGTCTGCTCCTTTTATTTTCTCGGAGAAGTCGATGGCTTTCAATAATAATTCTGTTCCCGGTTTTAGCTCTGCGTTAAAAAAAGCCAGCAGTCCGCCACCCATGCCTCTGGCTGCACCTGCACCGGGGTAGTTCGTGATATCTTTTCCTGTCGTTTTCTTTATAACTTCGGCTAATGATTGCATGCCTTCATCCAGCCTTTGCACCATTTTAGGATCGGTTCCTTTTTGTTGTGAAAGATATATGCCGCTCCGTCAGGACCGTAAAAAGGGTTGGTTACATCACATGCTACCACGAAGTGTGTTTCTTTTAGTGCGGGGTGAATACCGGATGTGTCTATGCTGCTTTTTCCTTCCTAAAGTTTTTCAAGAGTGGTAGCATTGGCATCTGTTTTTGCTAACTCAGTTGTGTGTGCTGCGTACCTCGTCCTGTGTTTTCCGTAGCTGTCTTCCCTTCCCTGTCCTGGCTTACGGTGTTTGGTTGCCCCTCCGGACTCGCGCCTTCCCCTTCTTTAGTTCCAGCTCTTCCGTTTTTGTTTACGCGCGTGCGAATATTATAATGTGTCTGTCTTTTTCCTCTCGTGTCCTCCGTTATAAAAACCTTCTTTGTAACACATCTGTGATTCAGCGTATTACAAAAAAGTTTCAGGGAATCCGGATAATTTGTCTTGTGAAAGTTTGCCTGTTAGCGTTAAAAGGTCTACTTTTGCACCCGCAATCGAGAGAGATGCGGCACTTCAGACAGTGTTACTGACTTGGTGAAACAAACGTGGGAGATTTCCTTGATAGTGATCTGCACCTGGTATCTTACCTTAGCGGGGCTAAGGGAGCGAGAACGGATAAGACCTCGGGAGGATGGATGGTCCGCCTTTTATGGAAGTTTCGAAAAAAAACTTTTTCAAAAAAAACTTTCGAAAACATTTGGTGGTTACGATAAAATCTCTTACCTTTGCATCCGCTTTCGGAAACGATGGCAAACAGGAATAAGAGTTCTTTGAAAGATTTAAGATAAACAAACAAGTAGTACAAGCCGGTGCACCATATATATAATATGGTGTACGGAAAAACAAGAACCGTCAATATTTTTATTGTATTGATAGATTTGGAGTCCTTGAGCGTAAAGTCAACTTAAGTGTTGAAAGAATATTTTTACAATGAAGAGTTTGATCCTGGCTCAGGATGAACGCTAGCTACAGGCTTAACACATGCAAGTCGAGGGGCAGCATGGTCTTAGCTTGCTAAGGCTGATGGCGACCGGCGCACGGGTGAGTAACACGTATCCAACCTGCCGTCTACTCTTGGCCAGCCTTCTGAAAGGAAGATTAATCCAGGATGGGATCATGAGTTCACATGTCCGCATGATTAAAGGTATTTTCCGGTAGACGATGGGGATGCGTTCCATTAGATAGTAGGCGGGGTAACGGCCCACCTAGTCAACGATGGATAGGGGTTCTGAGAGGAAGGTCCCCCACATTGGAACTGAGACACGGTCCAAACTCCTACGGGAGGCAGCAGTGAGGAATATTGGTCAATGGGCGATGGCCTGAACCAGCCAAGTAGCGTGAAGGATGACTGCCCTATGGGTTGTAAACTTCTTTTATAAAGGAATAAAGTCGGGTATGCATACCCGTTTGCATGTACTTTATGAATAAGGATCGGCTAACTCCGTGCCAGCAGCCGCGGTAATACGGAGGATCCGAGCGTTATCCGGATTTATTGGGTTTAAAGGGAGCGTAGATGGATGTTTAAGTCAGTTGTGAAAGTTTGCGGCTCAACCGTAAAATTGCAGTTGATACTGGATGTCTTGAGTGCAGTTGAGGCAGGCGGAATTCGTGGTGTAGCGGTGAAATGCTTAGATATCACGAAGAACTCCGATTGCGAAGGCAGCCTGCTAAGCTGCAACTGACATTGAGGCTCGAAAGTGTGGGTATCAAACAGGATTAGATACCCTGGTAGTCCACACGGTAAACGATGAATACTCGCTGTTTGCGATATACGGCAAGCGGCCAAGCGAAAGCGTTAAGTATTCCACCTGGGGAGTACGCCGGCAACGGTGAAACTCAAAGGAATTGACGGGGGCCCGCACAAGCGGAGGAACATGTGGTTTAATTCGATGATACGCGAGGAACCTTACCCGGGCTTAAATTGCACTCGAATGATCCGGAAACGGTTCAGCTAGCAATAGCGAGTGTGAAGGTGCTGCATGGTTGTCGTCAGCTCGTGCCGTGAGGTGTCGGCTTAAGTGCCATAACGAGCGCAACCCTTGTTGTCAGTTACTAACAGGTGATGCTGAGGACTCTGACAAGACTGCCATCGTAAGATGTGAGGAAGGTGGGGATGACGTCAAATCAGCACGGCCCTTACGTCCGGGGCTACACACGTGTTACAATGGGGGGTACAGAGGGCCGCTACCACGCGAGTGGATGCCAATCCCTAAAACCCCTCTCAGTTCGGACTGGAGTCTGCAACCCGACTCCACGAAGCTGGATTCGCTAGTAATCGCGCATCAGCCACGGCGCGGTGAATACGTTCCCGGGCCTTGTACACACCGCCCGTCAAGCCATGGGAGCCGGGGGTACCTGAAGTGCGTAACCGCGAGGATCGCCCTAGGGTAAAACTGGTGACTGGGGCTAAGTCGTAACAAGGTAGCCGTACCGGAAGGTGCGGCTGGAACACCTCCTTTCTGGAGAGGATCCAAAGTAAAGGTTTTTGTTTTTGTACTGCTGTTGTTGTTTATTCAAGATATGATTCCGTATTAAGACGGAAGAGAGAAAGTAAGAAGCCGGGTCTAATGAAACAGACTAGGTTGAACTTAGTCCTATAGCTCAGTTGGTTAGAGCGCTACACTGATAATGTAGAGGTCGGCAGTTCAACTCTGCCTGGGACTACGAATCTTGAGATTCGGGGGATTAGCTCAGCTGGCTAGAGCATCTGCCTTGCACGCAGAGGGTCAACGGTTCGAATCCGTTATTCTCCACTCCATCAGAGACGTAAGATACGAAGATGACCGATCTATGACATATTGTACAAGCAAACAGTAATTTTAGTAGTAAAGAGCTGAAAGTATATATCATCCCGCTGGCACGCAAGTGTGGGCGAATGAATAAGGAAAGTAAAGAAGGGCGCATGGCGGATGCCTTGGCTCTCGGAGGCGATGAAGGACGTGATAAGCTGCGATAAGCTCCGGGGAGGTGCAAATAACCTTTGATCCGGGGATTTCCGAATGGGACAACCCGGCGTGTTGAAGACACGCCACCTGATCATTTCAGGAGCTAACGCAGGGAACTGAAACATCTTAGTACCTGCAGGAAAAGAAAATAACAATGATTCCCCCAGTAGTGGCGAGCGAACGGGGAATAGCCCAAACCGTTCATGTTACGGCATGATCGGGGTTGTAGGACTACGTCGTTGCATGAAGACATCGGAGAAGAACTTTCTGGAAAGAAAGACCATAGAGCATGACAGTTGCGTATTCGTATGTTGTCGAAGCATAGTAGTATCCTGAGTAGCGCGGAGCACGAGGAATTCTGCGTGAATCTGCCGGGACCATCCGGTAAGGCTAAATACTCCCGAGAGACCGATAGCGAACCAGTACCGTGAGGGAAAGGTGAAAAGCACTTCGAACAGAAGAGTGAAATAGTTCCTGAAACCGTGCGCCTACAAGCGGTCGGAGCTGCTTAAAGCAGTGACGGCGTGCCTTTTGCATAATGAACCTACGAGTTGCCTTTGCCGGCAAGGTTAAGTGTGACGACACACGTATCCGAAGCGAAAGCGAGTCTGAAGAGGGCGTATAGTCGGCAGTGGCAGACGCGAAACCAAGTGATCTACCCTTGGCCAGGTTGAAGGCTGGGTAACACCAGCTGGAGGACCGCACCAATAAGCGTTGAAAAGCTTCTGGATGAGCTGAGGGTAGGGGTGAAAGGCTAATCAAACTTGGAGATAGCTCGTACTCCCCGAAATGCATTTAGGTGCAGCCTTGTGGGTTACTGATGTGAGGTAGAGCGACTGATAAGATGCGAGGGCTTCACCGCCTATCAAGTCTTGACAAACTCCGAATGCGCATCAGTTTTACCTCAGGAGTGAGGGCATGGGTGCTAAGGTCCGTGCCCGAGAGGAGAAGAATCCGGACCACCTGCTAAGGTCCCGAAATGACAGCTAAGTTAAACTAACGAAGTCTGACTGCTAAGACAGCTAGGATGTTGGCTTGGAAGCAGCCATTCATTTAAAGAGTGCGTAACAGCTCACTAGTCGAGGAGTCTGGCGTGGATAATAATCGGGTATTAAGTTGTCTACCGAAGCAGTGGGATCATTGAAATGATCGGTAGGGGAGCATTCCAGTCAGCGTCGAAGGCGTACCGCGAGGTATTCTGGAGCGTCTGGAAAAGCAAATGTAGGTATAAGTAACGATAAAGGGGGCGGGAAACCCCCTCGCCGAAAGACTAAGGTTTCCTGATCAACGCTAATCGGATCAGGGTAAGTCGGGTCCTAAGGCTCAGCCGAAGGGCGATGCCGATGGCAGAAACGGTTAATATTCCGTTACTACCTCCAGGAGTGATGTGGAGACGCAGTAGTGACAATGCCGCCATCTGACGGAATAGATGGTTGAAGGGTGTAGATGTTGATCTTGGCAGGCAAATCCACCATGAGAATCGAACCTGATAGTATGCCGCGTCCCTCGGGACAAGGCAATAGTGCATGTAATCATGCTGCCAAGAAAATCCGCTAAACTAAATCCTGTAGGTACCCGTACCGTAAACGGACACACGTAGTCGGGATGAATATTCTAAGGCGCTTGAGTGATTCACGGTTAAGGAACTAGGCAAACTGACCCTGTAACTTCGGGATAAAGGGTCCCTACCCGGTGACGGGAGGGCGCAGAGAATAGGTCCAGGCAACTGTTTAACAAAAACACAGGGCTGTGCTAAATCGAAAGATCCTGTATACAGCCTGACACCTGCCCGGTGCTGGAAGGTTAAGAGGAGACGTCATCGTTGAGAGAAGCGTTGAATTGAAGCCCCAGTAAACGGCGGCCGTAACTATAACGGTCCTAAGGTAGCGAAATTCCTTGTCGGGTAAGTTCCGACCTGCACGAATGGTGTAATGATCTGGACGCTGTCTCAACCGTGAGCTCAGTGAAATTGTAGTATCGGTGAAGATGCCGATTACCCGCGATGGGACGAAAAGACCCCGTGAACCTTTACTATAGCTTATCATTGAATCTGGGCACGTGATGTGTAGGATAGGTCGGAGGCTTTGAAGGGGGTACGCCAGTATCCTTGGAGCCGCTGTTGAAATACGACCCTTCATTTGTTTGGATTCTAACCCGTGTATATGGGGACACTGATTGGTGGGTAGTTTGACTGGGGTGGTCGCCTCCAAAAGCGTAACGGAGGCTTCTAAAGGTGCCCTCACGGCGATTGGTAACCGCCGTTAGAGTGTAATGGCATAAGGGCGCTTGACTGGGAGACTGACAAGTCGATCAGGTAGGAAACTAGAGCATAGTGATCCGGTGTTTCCGTATGGAAGGGACATCGCTCAAAGGATAAAAGGTACTCCGGGGATAACAGGCTGATCCCTCCCAAGAGCTCATATCGACGGAGTGGTTTGGCACCTCGATGTCGGCTCGTCACATCCTGGGGCTGGAGAAGGTCCCAAGGGTTGGGCTGTTCGCCCATTAAAGTGGCACGCGAGCTGGGTTCAGAACGTCGTGAGACAGTTCGGTCTCTATCTATCGTGGGCGTATGAAATTTGCGTGGCTCTGACACTAGTACGAGAGGACCGTGTTGGACAGACCTCTGGTTTACCGGTTGTGCCGCCAGGTGCATTGCCGGGTATCTAAGTCTGGATCGGATAAGTGCTGAAAGCATCTAAGTACGAAGCCGGCCACAAGATTAGATTTCTGAGGGTCGTTGTAGACTACGACGTTGATAGGATGCAGGTGTAAAGGTAGAGATACCAAAGCCGAGCATTACTAATTGCCCGTCCACTTTCCTTATATTTAGGATGGTGTATACGTTCGGTTATTACTACAGGATAAGATAACGCTGATGGCTTGTCGATATGTCGCCCTTATTCAGGTGGCTATAGCACAAGGGTTCCACCTCTTCCCATTCCGAACAGAGAAGTTAAGCCTTGTCACGCCGATGGTACTGCGTCACAGTGGGAGAGTAGGTAGCTGCCGTTTTTGATTGAAGCCTCCGGACTTGAAGAAGTTCCGGAGGCTTTTTTTTGCATCCACGTGTGGCTCCGGACACTCATGCCTTGGAAAAAGGCGGGAAATAGAACAGGCAGGTCTGAAGGCCTGCCTAACAGAGAAACGGAAGATGATTATAGCGCCTTTATGCAAGCTATCAGTTTGTCTACATCTTCTTCTTCTGTATCGAAAGAGGATTATACGTGTATATATAATATATACTTATGATAATAAAACAGGTGAAATTTTGGAGCATAAATACCCTATTAATAGGCTTTGCAATGATTCTATCATTGAGCATATTTAACTAAAGAATGAGCATTATAATTTGGAATTAGAAAAGGAGTTAAAAAAGGAAATTTATTTCGTAATCTTTTTATGATTATCGAATATATTTACTATATTTGCTACGTGAATTTTGAATAATTCATGAGAGAAAACTTATAAAATAAAACTTCAGTATAAAAACACTTGAGTAATTTTTAGGTCTGTGTGAACAAATAAAACAATAGAATTGTTTCAATAATATAAACCGAGAATCTTGCGAAATCAGTAGTCAATGAAGCTTATTGTCAAAATAGGATTAATCGCCCTGCTTGTAATGCTGAACTATCAGGGAGTCGATGCGGATGTTGTATCTTCCGCCATTGACAGGTATGCTACTACTACGGAATCTCAAGAGAATACGCCGTCTGACCATGGTACATTGGAAACCATGTCTTTCACTACTTCTTTGCTGACAGGACAACAGCAGGTATTAACTAAATTAGTGCCTGACGATCTTCGTATCCGTAGAGCAGAGGAACTTCAACAGAACTTCTTAAAAATTCTCATAGGACGTTTTTCACTACGGGAGGAATTATTGGCTATTGACCGCGCCAAAATCTTTCCGTCTAATCCCATTCATTGTGTGTCTCCGGCATGTCATTATTTTGTGTTCACGCTGAGACGCATCTTGATTTAATTAATCGTTATAAATTTAGTTGTTTAACCTCCTCCGACGCCCTGCAGAGTGTCGGGGTTGGTCTCGAATTATCTTTTTTTAAACTATAACGATTAATTAAAACATATCATGGAAGCTATTCAAAATAAAACTACTAATAAGATTGTAGGTATTAAAAATGCAGGTTGGGTAATTATATGCTGCTTTATCATTGCAATTTGTATATATAACTTTTTACTGGGAAATCCAGCTAATTTTATGAACAATGACCCTAATAATCATCCGTTGCCGGGTAATTTCCTGGGAACTATTTATAAAGGGGGTATTGTGGTTCCTATTATTCAAACCTTGTTGCTCACTGTCATAGCATTGAGTATTGAACGTTATTTTGCTATCCGTTCGGCTTTTGGTAAAGGCTCGCTGGTGAAATTTGTCGCTAATATCAAATCGGCTTTGGCTACCGGAGATATGAAGAAAGCACAGGAACTTTGCGATAAACAAGGTGGCT
Source organism: Phocaeicola dorei (assembly GCF_013009555.1). Classification (NCBI taxonomy): domain Bacteria; kingdom Pseudomonadati; phylum Bacteroidota; class Bacteroidia; order Bacteroidales; family Bacteroidaceae; genus Phocaeicola; species Phocaeicola dorei. The sequence goes on from NZ_CP046176.1 coordinate 441,250, forward strand.
CTGTCGCTAATGTTGTTACCTCTACTTTGAAAAAGTATGCTGAAGTTGAAAACGATGAGACTCTATCCAAAGACCAGAAAGTCTTGGCCATTCAAAAAGAATTGGAAGAAGCTACTGCACTGGAACTTCCTATGATGGAGCAGAATTTACCAATTATCGGTACTATTACTACACTGGGTACCCTGATGGGATTGCTTGGTACGGTAATCGGTATGATTCGTTCATTTGCAGCTTTGTCTGCTGGTGGTGGTACAGACTCAATGGCATTATCGCAAGGTATTTCCGAAGCGTTGATCAATACAGCATTTGGTATCTTGACAGGTGCATTGGCGGTTATTGCTTATAACTACTACACTAATAAGATTGATAAATTGACTTACAGCCTCGATGAAGTAGGTTTCTCTATTGTACAGACCTTTGCGGCTTCTCATAAATAATCGTGCCACCCCTTTAAAATGAACTACTATGGGTAGAGCAAAGATTAAAAAGAAAAGTACGTTCATAGATATGACAGCTATGAGTGACGTTACTGTATTGTTGCTTACCTTCTTTATGTTGACTTCAACATTTGTGAAGAAGGAACCGGTGCAGGTGTTTACTCCGGCCTCCGTTTCAGAAATCAAGATTCCGGAAACGAATATCCTTCAGATTTTGGTGGATCCGCAAGGGAAAATATTTATGAGCCTCGACAAACAGCCCGATATGAAGGCTGTATTGGAGAAGATGGGTGAGGAGTACGGAGTTGACTTTACTCCTGAGCAGGAAAAGAAATTTGTGACAGCTTCTACGTTTGGTGTTCCGATGAGAAGCATGCAGAAATTTTTGGATTTACCTACTGAACAGCAGGATAAACTGTTGAAAAATGAAGGTATTCCCTGTGACAGCACAGATAATCAGTTTAAATCGTGGGTACGTAATGCTCGTCAGGTGAATCCTGATTTACGCATTGCTATCAAAGCTGATGCGTCAACTCCCTACGCTGTGATTAAAAATGTAATGAGCTCACTTCAGGATCTCAGAGAGAATCGGTACAATCTGATTACTTCTCTGAAGACTACTTCTGATAAATAAAACTGAATAATTATGAGTGCTGAAGTACAAGAAAGCGGCAAAAAAGGAAAAGGATCCAAGCAAAAGAAAATGACTGTCCGCGTAGATTTTACACCTATGGTGGATATGAATATGTTGCTGATTACTTTTTTTATGCTGTGTACCACGTTGAGCAAACCTCAGACGATGGAAATAAGTATGCCGAGCAATGACAAGAATATCACTGAAGAACAACAGAGTAAGGTGAAGGCTTCACAGGCAATAACTTTGCTGCTGGCAGGAGGAGATAAATTGTATTACTATGAAGGAGAACCTAACTATAAAGACTATACTTCGCTGAAGGAAACTTCGTATAATGCGGATGGTCTGCGTTCCATTCTTCTTAAAAAGAACTCGGTGGCAGTTCGTGAGGTAAACGAACTGAAAAAACAGAAAGCTGATTTAAAGATATCAGAGGAAGATTACACGAAGAAACTTTCTGAAATAAAAAGCGGAAAGGATACGCCGACTGTCATCATAAAGGCGACGGATGATTCTTCATATAAAAATCTGATTGATGCTCTGGATGAAATGCAAATATGCAATATAGGTAAGTATGTGATAACAGATATCGTTGATGCGGATCAGTTCTTGATCAAGAATTATGATACGAAAGGTGATCTGAGTAGAGATATCGTGGAATAGTAACACACTTTTAAAAGGAGGAAAAGAAAATGGCAAAAATAGATTTGACCTCACCCGAATGGTGTGAACTGGTATTCCAAGGTAAGAATAAGGCATACGGTGCCTATAAGATGCGGGCCAATTCACCGAAACGTCACACGTGGGCGATGGTGATTGTAGTGATAATTGCTGCCGTAGGATTCAGCATACCGACATTGGTAAAACTGGCTACTCCGAAGCAGAAAGAGGTAATGACGGAAGTGACTACATTGTCACAACTGGAAGAACCTGAAGTAAAACAGGAAGAGTTCAAGAAAGTGGAACCGGTGGCTCCCCCTCCCGCTCTGAAAAGCTCTATCAAATTTACGGCTCCTGTTATCAAAAAAGATGAGGAAGTGCGTGATGATGAAGAGATAAAGAGTCAGGAAGAATTGACTCAGACTAAGGTAGCTATCTCCATTGCCGATGTGAAAGGTAATGACGAATTGAACGGTAAGGATATTGCTGAACTGAAAGAAGTGATAACTAAAGCTCCCGAAGCAGAAGAAAAACCATATACTATGGTAGAACAGATGCCTCAGTTTCCAGGTGGTGATAGAGAATTGCTGTCTTTTATAGCAAAGAATCTGCGTTATCCTACCATTGCGCAAGAAAATGGAATACAGGGTAAAGTGTTTGTCCGTTTTGTAGTTTCGGCTACAGGAGATGTGAAGGATGTAAAGGTGATGCGTTCATTGGACCCGTACTGTGACAAGGAAGCAATCCGTGTAATCCAGTCATTGCCGAAGTGGATTCCGGGAAAACAGAACGGACGTAATGTTCCCGTGTACTATACCGTTCCTATAACTTTTAAGCTACAATAATATCTATATATGATGAAGCTGTATATTGCATTGTCGGTTGTTTTGCTGCTGTTGTTTTCGGGCTGTGGCAACAAACCCAAACCAGGGGAAGACGATACGTTGACTTCGGGCACAATTACGATAGCTGTGGACGAGACATTCCGTCCCATTGCGGAAGAAGAATTGCAGGTATTCCATGCATTAACGCCGGATGCTACCGTGCATCCAGTTTATTGCAGTGAAGTGAAAGCCATGAAACTTTTGTTGGCGGACAGTGTACGTTTGGCTATAACCACGAGGCAACTGACTCGACAGGAAATGGCATTTTTCAATGACAAGAAATTCTTTCCTGTATCTGTAAAGATGGCAACGGATGGTTTAGCTTTGATAGTAAACAAGCAAAATGCAGATTCATTAATTACAGTTGAACAATTTAAGGAGATACTGACGGGGAAAATTACTGACTGGAAACAGTTGAATCCTGATTCCCGTCTAGGTGCGCTTCAACTGGTATTTGATAATCCCAATTCGAGTACTGTACATTATGTACTCGACTCGATCTGCGGTGGTAAGCCTCTATCGGAAGATTTGAAGGCACAAAAAACAAATCCGGAGGTGATTTCGTATGTGGCTAAAACCCCCGCAGCTTTAGGGGTTATCGGTGTCAACTGGATAGGTAATCCTGCGGATAGTACGCGACTCTCTTTTAATGACGCCATTCGGATAATGGCTGTCAGTCGTGCGGATTCGGCTACAGTGGAAAATAGTTTCAGGCCTTATCAAGCTTATCTGGCTTTAAATCAGTATCCATTAACCCGCAGTGTGTACATTTTACTTAATGATCCTAAAAGTGGCTTGCCTAGTGGTCTGACTTCATTTCTGACAGACTTCCGGGGGCAACGTATCATTCTGAAGTCAGGATTGGTGCCTGCAACAGCTCCTGTGCGGATTGTAGATGTAAAAGAGGAATATAAATGAACAAAAAAGAAGAACCATGAAGAAATTAGTATTAATCGTGATGAGCTTGTGCCTGGCTGTAACCATGTGGGGACAGAAATCGCCGGGTAGTGAATGGTCGCTACAGGTGAAGCAGGCTGCCACGATGATAAAGGAGGATCCAGCAAAAGCTTCTGAGGCTTTTGATGAATTATTGAAAGGTAAGAATAAGAAGAATGCCTTTTTGTTGGTAGAGATAGGCCGGGCTTATCTAGATCAAGGGAAAACGGCAGAAGCTGCCGAATATGCGCAACGCGCTAAAGATATAAACAGTAAATGTGCTGTGGCTTATCTACTGAGTGGTGATATAGCATTGAATTTGAATGATGTGAATAAAGCTAGCAGCGATTACAATCAGGCTATTTATTTGGATGAGGACTGTAGTGAAGCTTATTTTAAATATGCACAGGTATATAAAGGCGTAGACCCTCAACTGTCATTGGATATGTTGATGCGCTTACAGTCCAAAACTCCGGAGGATAATCGCATCAGTAAGGAACTGGCGGATGTATATTATACTATGGGGCAATATGGTAAGGCAAAAGAAGCATACGAAAATTATCTGAAAGTAGGTACTCCCACTGAGCAGGACTATACCCGCTATGCCATGCTGTTATATCTGAATAAAGATTATGCACAGTCTTTGGATATGGTGAAGAAAGGTTTGGAACTTGCACCAGAAAATCATGTGCTGAAACGTCTGGCAATGTATGATTATTTAGAATTAAAAGACTATAAGACAGGATTGGAAGCTGCTGCTACATTCTTCGCTAATCCCGGTAATCCGGATTATGTATACTTGGACTATGTTTATTTCGCTCGTTTACTGGAAGCGGACAAGCAATACGAAGAAGCAGTGGTACAATTTAACAAAGCATTGTCTATGGATAAGTCCCATACGGAAATTTATAAAGATATCTCTGATGTGTACGAGAAGAAACGTGATTTTCCGAAAGCGATAGAAGCTTATAAGAATTATCTGGATGAAATGAAAAGCTCCCCGGATATTAGTGATCTCTTTTTATATGGTCGTTTGAACTATTATGCTGCTACCGATTCGGCTTATCAGGATAAACAACCGACATATTTGGCTGAAGCCGATACTATTTTTGCACAGGTGGCTGTTAAAGTTCCTGATAACTATTTGGGAAATTTTTGGCGTGCCCGTGTTAATTCTTTGCGTGATCCTGAAACCACTCAGGGACTGGCAAAGCCGTATTATGAGGCTGCACTGAGTATTCTGGAACAGAAGCCTGATGCTACTAAATCAGTATTGGTAGAATGTAACAGCTATTTGGGGTATTATTATTTTGTAAAAGAGGATTATAACCAGTCAAAACAGTATTGGAATAAAATATTGGAAATTGATCCTGAGAACGAAACTGCTACTAAGGCACTAGGAGGAATTAAATAGTCCTTCTTTTTTTCATTTATCATTTGGGTTGAGCGGACAGTACTTAGTTGCTGCCCGCTTAATTTGTTTAGAGATTAACGAAAGTTAAACATTGGCTATACTTCTTGTTTATTCAAATAAACTATATATATTTGTAGTATACTAATGAACTAGTACACTAAATAACTAATAAAAACATAAACACAATGATGATTGAAATAAAGAACTTATCTTTCAGTTATGGAAAGAAAAAACAGAGTGTCTTTAATGACTTCTCGTTGACGCTGGATAAAGGTTCAGTTTACGGTCTTTTAGGAAAGAACGGTACAGGTAAATCTACTTTGCTCTATTTAATGACAGGTCTGCTTCGTCCTCAGGCCGGACAGGTACTTTACAAAGGGGTAGATGTTTCCATGCGCTATCCCCTGACTTTGCAGGATATGTTTCTAGTGCCTGAAGAGTTTGCTTTGCCATCAGTCAGTTTGAAACGATACTTAAAACTGAACACACCGTTCTATCCGAATTTTAGCAATGAGCTTTTGAATGCCTGCCTTCATGATTTTGATATGAATGAAGATATTCATTTGGGTGAACTTTCGATGGGGCAGAAGAAGAAAGTATTTATGTGCTTTGCATTAGCTACCAATACCTCTTTATTGGTTATGGACGAACCTAGCAATGGATTGGATATTCCTTCTAAAAGTCAGTTTCGTAAAGTAATCGCTTCGGGCATGACCGATGAAAAAGCAGTCATCATCTCTACGCACCAGGTGAGAGATATTGACAGCCTGCTGGATCATGTGGTTATTATTGATGGAACCCGCGTATTATTGAATGAATCGGTAAAGACGATCTGTGAGAAACTTTATTTTGTAGAGCAAGGAATGAATGAATCGACGGATACAGCATTGTATGTTCAGCCGTCCGTCCAGGGAAACAGCGTAATTTTTCCGAATACGTATAATGAGGAAACGAATCTGAACCTGGAAGTATTATTTAACGCTATGCTGACAGAGAGAGAAAAAATGCAATTTCTGTTTAACAAGTAATACAAACACACTATGGATACGAATAAATTCTTTAGCTTTTCGCGTATTGCAATGGTAATGAAACGCGAGATTATGGAAAATTGGAAAACAAATCTTTATCGTCTGATCGGAATTTATGCTGCATTTGCATTGGTAATGGTGCTCACAATGTCGAAACAGGTGACGTATAGTGATTCTCAAATGGCTTTTCAGCATTATTGTTCTAATATAATGGGAACCTTTGCTTTTATCATCGGTATTTTTGGCATTGTCTATGCTGCTAACATTATGGAAAATATGATTACAAAAGAAAAACGTATCGCTTTTTTGATGCTTCCGGCAACTATGATAGAGAAATTTGTAGCACGATTCTTGATTGTTACGGTAGGATTGGCTGCGGCTGTCTTTGTTGCGGCGTCATTGGCGGAAATTACCCGTTATCTGTTACTTCCTTTATTTAATGTGCCTGAAACATTCCATCAATCTGTTTTGTATAACCTTCTTTCTATGGCTTCGGTAGATGGTGAGCAGATATATAGGGGATCAGGCTATGCTATGAATATGCCGTACCAGAATTGGTTGGGTGAATTGTGCGGATGGGCTTTCCTGTTATGGTCACATTCATTGTATATTCTAGGGGGAAATTATTGGTATAAGAAACCTTTTTTCAAGACATTGGGTGCTTTGATGCTTATTTCTATTCTGTTTTCTGTTTTATCGGTGCACATTCTTTCATGGATAGGAGATGACAATATGCGCAGTTTTTCTGAGTGGCTGGAAACTAATTTCCAGTGGATGACATTAAACAAGTTACTTTCGTTAGGAGTAGCGTTTTTCAGTGCATTCACTATGTTTAACTGGTGGCTGAGTTACCAGCTTTTTACCCGTTCGCAAGTTGTTAAACCTAAATTCCGTTTGCTATGAAATTTAAAGAAAGTAAATCCATTTACTTGCAGATAGCCGACCGGATAAATGATGAAATCCTGCAAGGACAATATGCCGAGGAAGGGCGTATTCCGTCTGTCAGAGAATACGCCGCCACGGTGGAGGTGAATGCAAATACAGTGGTCCGTACGTATGATTACCTTCAAGGACAAGAGATTATTTATAATAAACGCGGTATCGGTTATTTTGTATCGGCAGGGGCTAAAGACCGGATTATCACTTTGCGTAAAGATATATTTCTGCATGAAGAATTGCCGGAGTTTTTCAGACAAGTGAGTGCATTGGATATTCCCATAAAGGAAATAGAGAAGATGTACAAGGAATATCTGACCCAACAATAACACAACACATATATGGAACAATGCAGACATGGCATCGGTTGAATAAAGAAATCCCGGCAGAGTGGCGCTCGTCGGGATTTCTTGTATTTGTTCACTTGTTTGCTATAAAAATAGTAGTCCAGTATAACCATTCGGTTGCAGCTCGAAGGATATCGGGGTTGATGGATCGGATATTATCTTTAGGATGATGGTAATAGCCACCTCCTAATGCCCATAAATCAATGCATGGATAACCGGCTTTCATAAAAACAGCACCATCTGTACGAGGACGAGTCAGGAAATGAGTTTCATTAGTGAACAGACGTCGATGCACATACATAGCATTGGCTTTTTGGGACAGTTTGGCCAATTCGGGGTATTTATAGTGGTAGTTCGCCCCTAACATCTGGCCTACACCCACCTGCTCCAGATTCAGGATTGCTATTACTTTATCCTTTGGTACAAGAGGATGATTAGTATAATAAGTGCTACCGGTGAGTCCGGCTTCCTCGCCGTCCACACTCATGAAAATGATGCTGCGTTTGGGTTTTATCTTTGATTTTGCCAGTGCTTCGGCTACTCCCAGCATGGCGGCGGAGGAAGAATTGTTGTCATTCGCTCCTTCAATAAGGAAAGGAATCATTCCCAAGTGGTCCAGATGGGCGGAAATGATTACATATTCATTGCACAGTATAGGGTCACTGCCTTTGATCATACCCAAAATATTTTTTCCAGTAGCATTGGGATTATAGGTAGCATTCATTTTGATGTGGGCTCTCTTTCCGGTATGGAAAGAGGCAGGCTTCTGAGTCTTATAAATCTGCCGGATAGTCTCTTTATAAGTCTTGCCTGTTCCCCTGAAAATATCATTAACCACAGTGTCTGTAACATGACAATAGACAAATCCTGGATTATAGGGGGCATTTGGACCGGGAACCCATTTGTATAACAAGCCTGCCGCACCATGGGTTACGGCATTGTTCAGCTTGGTTTGGTGCAAAGTATGTTTGTACCACATGGTCAGTGAATCGGGGTTACGGCTTATATTGGGTGTTTCTCCCTCCACCAGCACAATCTTGCCTTTTACATCTATATCTTTGTAATCATCATATGCTAATTCGGGTGCTGTAACGCCAAATCCGGCGTATACCACATCGGCTGTCACTTCCCCGTCACTGGTCATTCCTCCGGCAAACCAACCATCTGCCCAAGGATATGTCTTAGAGATCCATACAGTTTTTTTCTTGCCTTGGGTGACAGGAAATAGGATATCCATAGTGCTTCCCGGTTGTATTTCCACACAAGGGTGGGGGAATAGCTGTATGTAGGAACCATTCTCACCACCGGGTATCAGTTCCCACTCTTTAAAATATCCTTTTACGATATCTACAGCTTTAGCCATTCCGGGCGAACCTGCGAGTCGTCCCTCCAAGGCTGGGTCTGAAAGTTGCTTTACATAACCGAAAATCTTTTCGGTAGTGATGTTATGATGCATGGCATCAAGGTACATTTCTTCATCAGTCATGGTGGCTGTTCTTTTTTGGGCGGATGAGGACAGAGAGCCCAATGCTAGAATTGCAGATAACAGAAGGATTCCTTTTTTCATGTTGTTCTATTGATTTAAGATTTGGTTCTAAAGATAAAAAGAAAAGATCAGATTCCTGTTTATCTTCTGGTAAAAATCTTAAGTTCATATTTCTTGATATAAATCAAACCGTTGCATCGTGAAAAGTCCGTACCTTTGCACCCCGAAAATCAAAGATGATAAGTGGACGTAATTCAAGAACCGAGGAGCATACGAAAGAACCTAGCCAGACTGGCGGTTCCTATTTTCATTGAAACATTACTGATTATGATGCTGGGTGCAGTGGATACCGTGATGCTGAGTCAGTATTCAGACAATAGTGTGGCTGCTGTAGGGGTGGTCAACCAGCTCATTATGTTTGCTTTCCTGATATTTGAGGTGATCAATATAGGAACTTCCGTACTCTGTTCGCAATATTTGGGAGCAAGAATGCACAAGAATATGGTGCAGGTGGTGGGAGTATCATTGATACTCAATCTGGCGTTCGGTTTATTCGTTAGTGCCATTTTACACTATGGAGCCACTTTCCTGTTGTCCATGATGGGGCTTCGTTCCGAACTGATGGAATATGGAGTGAGTTACATGGAGATAGTAGGGGCATTCGCTTTTTTTCAAGCCATATCTCTGACTATTTCTGCCTCTTTGCGCAGTGCCAATAAAGCAGTTTATCCCATGATGGTAACGGTAGTTGTAAATATTCTGAATATCATTGGTAACTATTCGCTGATTTTTGGTAAGTTCGGTATGCCGGCTTTGGGAGTGGAAGGTGCTGCTATTTCTACTGCATTTGCCCGAGGGGTATCTATGGTGATACTTTTTGTGATTCTTTTCCGTAAACATATTCCCAGATTTCCGTTATCCTATTTTCGCCCCTTCCCGTTTGTCGAGCTGAAAAACCTGTTGAAAATCGGAGTCCCTTCGGCCGGAGAAAATATGTCCTACAGTTTCTCTCAGGTAGTATTGACCTATTTTATTAATATGTTGGGGAATGAAGCGCTGGCTACTCGTACCTATGTGGTGAATATAGTGATGTTCGTTTATTTGTTTGCTATTGCCATGGCACAAGGCGGAGCCATCTGTATTGGTCATTTGGTAGGTGAGAGGAAACTTCATGCAGCTTATCTGTTGGGCAAATATGTGATGCGTATTTCTATTTTGGTTTCTTTAGTTTTATCCTGTATCTGGGCTTTGATGGGGCATACTTTGTTTAGCTGGCTGACGGATAATCCGGAAATTATCCGTTTGGGTACTATTATCCTGTTTATTGATGTGATTTTGGAAGTGGGCCGGGCTATTAATATTTATGCGACGAATGCTTTACGTGCAACGGGTGATGTGAATTATCCGTTTTATGTAGGATTTGTTGTTCAGTGGAGCGTTGCCGTAGGTTGTGGTTTCTTGTTCGGTATTCATTGGGGATGGGGACTGGTAGGTATGTGGTGTGCATTTGTGCTGGATGAAAATCTTCGTGGTATTATCTTTGTACAGCGTTGGAATAGTCTGAAATGGACTAAAAAGGGATTTGTGAAATAAATCTTCATTTTCGCAAACTTTATGCATCTTCAGACCGTTAAACTCAAGAAAAAGAATTAATTTTGCAGTCTGATAATTATCAAAGAATATAATATGGAGCTCGATTTACTCACGGCAATATCACCTATTGACGGTCGATACAGAGGAAAAGCGGGAGCTTTGGCCTCTTATTTTTCTGAATTTGCACTCATCAAGTACCGTGTGCAGGTAGAAATTGAATACTTTATCACTCTGTGTGAACTACCGTTGCCACAGCTGAAAGACTTTGATCATGCACGTTTTGATGCATTGCGCGCTATTTATAAGAACTTTTCAGAGGCTGACGCACAGCGTATTAAAGAGATAGAAAGTGTAACAAACCACGATGTAAAGGCTGTAGAATATTTCATCAAAGAAGAATTCGATAAGTTGGGCGGAATGGAGGAATGCAAAGAATTTATTCATTTCGGATTGACATCACAGGACATAAACAATACCTCTGTACCTTTGTCTATAAAGGAGGCATTGGAACAAGTATACTATCCGCAAATTGAAGAGCTGATTGCCCAGTTGACTACATACGCTGAAGAATGGGCAAATATCCCTATGTTGGCAAAAACACATGGACAGCCTGCTTCTCCGACTCGCTTGGGTAAAGAAATCATGGTTTTCGTTTATCGTCTGAATCGTCAGCTGGCTGTATTGAAAGCTTGTCCTGTCACGGCTAAATTCGGTGGTGCGACGGGTAACTACAATGCGCATCATGTAGCTTATCCCGAATATGACTGGAAAGAATTCGGTAATAAGTTTGTAGCAGGAAAGCTGGGATTGGAACGTGAGGAATATACTACTCAGATCTCTAATTATGATAATCTGGGAGCCATTTTTGATGCGATGAAACGCATCAATACCATTATGATTGACATGAACCGCGACTTCTGGCAGTACATCTCTATGGAATATTTCAAGCAGAAGATTAAAGCGGGTGAAGTAGGTTCCAGTGCCATGCCGCATAAGGTGAATCCTATTGATTTCGAAAATGCTGAAGGTAATCTAGGTATGGCAAATGCTATTTTGGAACACCTTTCTTCTAAGTTGCCTGTTTCCCGCTTGCAACGTGACTTGACAGACTCTACTGTGTTGCGTAACGTCGGTGTACCTTTCGGTCACATTGTGATTGCTATCCAAAGTTCGTTGAAAGGTCTGCGCAAACTGTTGCTGAATGAGAAAGCAATCTATGCCGACTTGGATAATTGTTGGAGTGTGGTGGCGGAAGCTATCCAGACAATTCTGCGCCGCGAAGCCTATCCTCATCCGTATGAGGCATTGAAAGCTTTGACCCGTACAAACCAGGCTATCACAGAAGAGTCTATTAAAGAATTTATAGAAACACTAAATGTAAGCGAAGACATTAAAAAGGAACTGCGGGTAATTACACCGCATAATTATACAGGTATTTAAAAAATAGTTAGTTAGATTTTAATCCAAAAAGCCCGAGAGGGCGTTATACATTAATTAAAAAATAAAAGGAAAACCATGAGTACAGAAAATGAAAGCAGACAAGAAGGTGCTGCAAATGAAGAAAACCAGAATGTAAGCCGTGATGGTGGTTATAAGTCTTATAACAGAGACAGTAATTACAACAGATACAACAACGACGGCGAACAGCGTCCTTATCGTCCTCGTACGAACAGCTATAATCGCGAAGGTGGAGACCGTCCCTACCGTTCTTCTTATAACAACGGTGACCGTCCTTCCTATAATCGCTATAACAATAACGGAGACCGTCCGCAACGTCCCCGCTTTAATCCTAACAGTGAGGATGGAGGAGACCAACGTTCATACCGTCCTCGTACAAATTATAATCGTGAAGGTGGCGAGCAGCGTCCGTATACTCCGCGCCCTCGTTTTAATAATAGTGAGGAAGGTGGTGAGCGTCAATATCGTCCCCGCACAAACTATAATCGCGAAGGGGGTGAGCAGCGTCCTTATACTCCGCGTCCCCGTTTTAACAGCGGTGAAGGGGGTGAACAGCGTTCTTACACTCCGCGTCCTCGTACCGGCGGTTATAATCAAGGCGGTGACCGTCCTTATCGTCCTCGTACCGGCGGTTATAATCAAGGCGGCGACCGTCCTTATCGTCCTCGTACCGGTGGTTATAATCAAGGTGGTGGATACAATCGTCCCTATCGTCCCCGTACGGCTGATTATAACCCGAATGCAAAGTATAGTCTGAAGAAACAGATTGAATATAAAGATATATTGACCGATCCAAATGAGCCGATTCGTCTGAACAAATTCTTGGCTAATGCAGGTATATGTTCCCGTCGTGAGGCTGATGAGTTTATTACAGCAGGTGTAGTCAGTGTAAATGGTGAAGTGGTAACCGAATTAGGTACTAAAATCAAGCGTACTGACGAAGTGAAGTTCCATGACGAACCGGTAAGTATTGAACGCAAAACTTATATTTTGTTGAATAAACCGAAGGATTGTGTGACTACTTCTGATGATCCTCAGGAACGTAAGACTGTAATGGATTTTGTGAAAGGTGCTTGTAAGGAGCGTATTTATCCTGTTGGGCGTTTAGATCGTAATACTACCGGTGTGTTATTGTTAACTAACGATGGTGATTTGGCTTCCAAGCTGACTCATCCTAAGTATTTGAAGAAGAAGATTTATCATGTATATTGTGATAAGAATGTAACCAAGGCAGATCTTGACCAAATTGCAGCAGGTGTGACATTGGATGATGGAGAGATTCATGCAGATGCCATCAGCTATGCATCGGAAACAGATAAATCACAAGTCGGTATTGAAATCCATTCCGGAAAGAACCGTATTGTGCGTCGTATTTTTGAATCCTTGGGATATAAGGTGATCAAGCTGGACCGCGTTTATTTTGCTGGTCTGACTAAAAAAGGTTTGCGCCGCGGTGATTGGCGTTACCTGACTGAACAAGAAGTGAACATGCTCCGCATGGGCTCATTTGAATAATAAACAATAAAGAGACAAAACAATGGAAAAAATTAGTAGAACAAAGATTGTTGACCTGCTGAAGTGCCGTGATTTTGGTGCGATGGTCAATGTAAAAGGTTGGGTTCGTACCCGCCGCGGTAGCAAACAGGTAAATTTTATCGCCCTGAATGACGGTTCTACAATAAATAATGTGCAGATTGTTGTTGATTTGGCAAACTTTGACGAAGAAATGTTGAAGCAGATCACCACCGGTGCATGTATCAGTGTGAACGGTGAGTTGACCGAATCCATTGGCTCTGGTCAGGCAGCCGAAGTTCAAGCGCGTGGAATCGAAGTATTAGGTACTTGTGATAACACTTATCCGTTACAGAAGAAAGGTCATACGATGGAGTTTCTTCGTGAGATCGCTCACTTGCGTCCCCGTACCAATACATTTGGAGCTGTATTCCGCATCCGCCACAACATGGCTATCGCTATCCATAAGTTTTTCCATGAACGTGGTTTTTTCTATTTTCATACACCTATTATCACAGCGTCTGATTGTGAAGGTGCGGGACAGATGTTCCAAGTTACTACCAAGAACCTTTATGATTTGAAGAAGGATGAAAACGGAGCGATTATTTATGATGATGATTTCTTTGGCAAACAAGCCAGTTTGACGGTATCTGGACAGTTGGAAGGTGAATTGGCTGCTACTGCTTTGGGGGCTATTTATACATTTGGTCCTACATTCCGTGCGGAGAATTCTAATACGCCGCGTCACTTGGCTGAGTTTTGGATGATTGAACCTGAGGTTGCGTTCAATGATATTACTGATAATATGGATTTGGCCGAAGACTTTATTAAATATTGTGTACAGTGGGCGCTTGACAACTGCTATGATGATGTGAAGTTTTTGAACGACATGTTCGATAAGGGATTGATAGAACGTTTGCAGGGCGTGCTGAAGGAGGAATTTGTCCGTCTGCCTTATACGGAAGGTATCAAGATACTGGAGGAAGCTGTAGCAAAAGGTCATAAATTTGAATTCCCGGTATATTGGGGAGTAGACTTAGCCTCTGAACACGAACGTTATTTGGTGGAAGAGCACTTTAAACGTCCTGTAATCCTGACAGATTATCCGAAAGAAATCAAGGCATTCTATATGAAGCAGAATGAGGATGGCAAGACTGTCCGTGCAATGGATGTCTTATTTCCGAAGATTGGCGAGATAATAGGTGGTTCTGAACGTGAGGCTGATTATGACAAACTGATGACCCGTATCCAGGAATTGGAAATTCCGATGAAGGATATGTGGTGGTATCTGGATACCCGTAAGTTTGGTTCATGTCCTCATTCTGGTTTTGGACTTGGTTTTGAGCGGCTGTTGCTGTTTGTTACCGGTATGACCAATATTCGTGATGTGATACCTTTCCCACGTACTCCGCGTAATGCTGAATTCTAATTGTTGGAAATAATAATTCAAAAAATCCTGCCCTATAACATAGGGCAGGATTTTTTTTGTATTTAACTGTAAAAAAGTTATTTAAAAAGCAGGAAGTTTGAAAAAAAATTCTAATTTTGTATATCCACATTACGCAATTTGTTAACTAAATATATACAACTATGAAACGGAAAAAATTATTCCTACTGATGATAGCATTCTTGCTTATCGGTACTTCGCGTGTAGTGGGACAGGAAAAATCGGATGTAACCCCTGTCAACTTGAAAGGAATTTGGCAGATGTGCTTTTATGTATCAGGGACTCCTCAGGTACCGGGTGAGTTGAAACCAAGTAATTCTTTTAAAATTTTGTCTGATGACGGCAAGTTTACCAATATGACCATGATTCCTAATCATGGAGCTATTATTATTGGTTCCGGTACCTATCGGCAGACTGCTCCTAATGCTTATACAGAGCATGTGGAGAAAAACTTGCATCTTCCACAATTGGTAGGTGTGGATAATATTTTGGAATTTGAGATGAAGGGGGGAGATGTCATGGTGCTGAAGTTTTTTGTGAAAACGGATAAGGATGGAAATGAAATCAATTCCTGGTATTATGAAACTTGGAAACGAGTGAAAATGCCTCCTGTTTATCCAAAGGATTTGGTCAGATAAGTTTGAATCTTTGTTTATAAACAAAGAATAGTCATTTTTCGGGCTACGCTTTCATTTTTTGAAAGTGTGGCCCTATTTATTTTATACATGATATTTGTCTGACGAAACAAGTGTACTTGCTATTATGGTGGGATATGTGTCCTATTTATATGATTACTTGTTTGGATACTTAAATGAAAGATGCTTATGTACTAATTTTCTTCAATAAAATGATGTAATGAGTAACTGCTACCTGTTTGCAGGTTGCTTAAATATAAGGTAAAACTCCTGTAATCTCTTCTTAATTTGCACAGAATTTCAAAAAATGTGCTATTCTTCATCACTTTTATGCCTTTTCAAGAACAAAGATTGGAAATAATCGTTAACTTTGTCGCCAATAACAGAAATAGAAAAGGAGATTAATGTCTAAACTTTATATAATAGCGGGGTGTAACGGAGCCGGTAAAACGACCGCTTCGTACACGGTATTACCCGAAATTTTAGAGTGCCGCGAATTTGTCAATGCCGATGAAATCGCTAAGGGACTTTCTCCTTTTAACCCCTCAAGTGTGGCTATCGAAGCCGGGCGACTGATGCTGAAACGTATCGGAGAGTTACTGTCGGACGGAGTCAGCTTTTCTGTTGAAACCACATTGTCCACCCGTTCTTATATCAATCTTATCCAGCAGGCACAAAATCAAGGATATAGTGTCAGCCTTATTTATTTTTGGCTGAATTCGCCTGAATTGGCTATAGAGCGAGTGAAACAGCGTGTTGCCAATGGAGGGCATGATGTGCCTGCTCCCATTATCCGTCGTCGTTATCGTTCGGGGTTGGAAAACTTTTTCCGTATTTATATGCCTTGCGTGGATTATTGGATGCTTGCGGACAATAGCTGCACACCGCGTGTTATTGTGGCGGACGCCTTCCGTTTGGGAGATGAGGCCCATATCTATAATCAAGAACTTTTTACTAAAATCAGAAGTTATGTCAACTGAAGAAGAATATAAGGAATTAAGTGCGAAGTTGCGTTATGGTTTAGAACTAGCGGAACAGCGGTTGATAGAGGAAACTGCACGGCGCGAAGGGACATTGTGTTATGGTCGTCCCGATGGAAAAGTAGTCCGGATCTCAGCAACTGAACTTTTAAAGCTTCGTCAGTCCAGTGGAAACAATGCGGCATCTGTGGCTGTGTGTACTTGCTCTGAGATGGAGAGTGGCTGGAATCGTTGAAAATAGAATGAATAACTGTATATGTATAGGGAAGAATCAAAATCTCTTCCCTATGTTTTTTAGTCCGTTATTCAAAGCCTAGATGTGGTTATATCAGCCTTTTGTATGCGAATAGCAAGAGGAAAAAATATCTTAATTTATTTGTCAGTTCAAAGAAAAGCCGTACCTTTGCAAGCCGATTATTATCAAAAGTTTATAAAGGATTAATTCTTAGCGTGTTAATAGTTCTTTGTCCGGGAACGGTTAGAAACGCTGAGAAGAATTGTTTTTTAGTAGTTAACATTTAAAAAAGAATTTAAGAGTGGATACTTTAAGTTACAAGACCATTTCTGCAAACAAAGAAACAGCTCATAAAGAATGGGTTGTTGTCGACGCAACCGATCAGGTCGTAGGCCGTCTCGGTTCGAAAGTTGCGAAACTGTTGAGAGGAAAGTACAAACCAGACTTTACCCCTCATGCTGACTGCGGTGATAATGTTATTATCATTAATGCAGACAAAGTGAAATTTACCGGAAACAAGTGGAACGACAAGGTTTACTTGCGCTATACAGGTTATCCCGGTGGTCAGAGAGAAATGACTCCTGCTCAGTTGATGAAGAAACCTAACGGTGAAGAAAAACTGTTGAAGAGAGTAGTAAAGGGTATGCTTCCTAAAAATCGTCTGGGAGCACAGTTGCTGGGCAATTTGTATGTTTACGCTGGTAGTGAACACAAACATGAGGCTCAGACTCCGAAATCAATTGATATAAACTCACTTAAATAATAAAGAATGGAAGTAGTAAATGCATTAGGCAGACGTAAACGCGCCGTCGCACGCGTGTTCGTAAGCGAAGGTACAGGAAAGATTACTATTAACAAGAGAGACCTTGCACAGTACTTTCCATCAACTATTCTTCAGTATGTAGTAAAACAGCCTTTGAACAAGCTAGAGGCTGCTGAAAAATATGATATCAAAGTAAATCTTTACGGTGGTGGTTTTACAGGACAGTCACAGGCTTTGCGTCTGGCTATCGCTCGTGCGCTGGTTAAAATCAACCCTGAAGATAAAACGGCTCTTCGTTCAGAAGGCTTCATGACACGTGACTCTCGTTCTGTAGAACGTAAGAAACCGGGTCAGCCCAAAGCACGTCGTAGATTCCAGTTCAGTAAACGTTAATATCCGGTTTTACTTGGAACTGGTTAAGAAGCGTTTAGTATCTAAACCAGCGGGACTCTACTTGGTAGCGGACTACCCGATGGTTGGTTGAGATAAACAAAAAAGAAAGTAAACGATTTAAAGAATAATAAAATGTCTAGAACTAATTTCGATACATTATTGGAAGCCGGTTGCCACTTCGGACACCTTAAGAGAAAGTGGAATCCCTCAATGGCTCCTTATATTTTCATGGAACGCAATGGTATCCATATCATTGACCTCCATAAAACAGTTGCTAAAGTAGATGAAGCTGCTGATGCACTGAAACAAATCGCAAAATCAGGTAAGAAAGTCCTGTTTGTTGCTACTAAGAAACAAGCTAAACAAGTAGTAGCTGAGAAAGCTGCTTCTGTAAATATGCCTTATGTAATAGAGCGTTGGCCGGGTGGTATGTTGACTAACTTCCCGACTATCCGTAAGGCTGTGAAGAAAATGGCTACTATCGATAAGTTGACCAACGATGGTACTTATTCAAACCTTTCTAAGAGAGAAGTCCTGCAAATTTCTCGTCAGCGTGCTAAATTGGAAAAGAACTTAGGTTCTATTGCTGATTTGACTCGTTTGCCGTCAGCACTGTTCGTTGTCGATGTGTTGAAAGAAAACATTGCAGTTCGTGAAGCTAACCGCTTGGGTATCCCTGTATTTGCTATCGTTGATACAAATTCAGATCCTTCAAACGTAGACTTCGTGATTCCTGCAAACGATGATGCTACTAAGTCTGTAGAAGTGATCTTGGATGCTTGTTGTGGCGCTATCGCTGAAGGTTTGGAAGAAAGAAAAGCTGAAAAAGTAGATATGGAAGCTGCCGGTGAAAATGCTCCTAAGGGTGCTGGTAAGAAGAAAAATACCAAGGCTCGTATGGATAAAGCCGAAGAAGAAGCTATCAATGCTGCTAAGGCTGCCGCTTTCTTGAAAGAAGACGAAGAAGCTTAATAGTATAAATTGAGAGTTGAGAATTGAAAATTGGGAAAGGGGCAGATTATGCTGTTAATTCTCAATTCTCAATTTTCAATTCTCAATTCTGTTTTAAAGATATTACTAACAATTAAAAAATAAAGGAATATTATGGCTGTAACTATGGCTGAAATAACCAAGCTTCGTAAGATTAGTGGAGCTGGTATGATGGATTGCAAGAACGCCTTGACTGAAGCAAACGGCGATATCGATAAAGCGATGGAAATTATTCGTAAAAAAGGACAGGCTGTTGCTGCAAAACGTTCTGACCGTGAAGCATCTGAAGGTTGTGTGCTGGCAAAAAAGGATGGCGAATTTGCTGCTATCATCGCTTTGAAATGCGAAACCGACTTCGTTGCTAAAAACGCTGATTTCATAGCTTTGACTCAAGCTATTCTGGATGCTGCTGTTGCCAACAGGTGTAAGACTTTGGAAGAAGTAAAGGCTTTGCCTATGGGTAACGGTACTGTACAAGATGCAGTAACAGACCGTAGTGGTATCACTGGTGAAAAAATGGAATTGGATGGTTACAATGTGGTTGAAGGTGCTTATACTTCTATTTATAACCACCAGGGAAATAACCAGCTTTGTACTATTGTTGCAATGAATAAAGAAGCTGAAGCTGCCGCTCACGGAGTTGCTATGCAGATTGCTGCTATGAATCCTATTGCAATTGATGAAGCCGGTGTTCCTGAATCTGTAAAAGAAGCTGAAATACAGGTAGCTATTGACAAGACTAAGAAAGAACAAGTAGACAAGGCTGTTGAAGTTGCCTTGAAGAAGGCTGGTATCAACCCTGCACACGTAGACAGCGAAGAACATATGGAAAGTAACAAGGCTAAGGGCTGGATCACTGACGAAGATATTGCCAAAGCTAAAGAAATCATTGCTACTGTTTCTGCTGAAAAAGCTGCTAACTTGCCACAACAGATGATTGAAAACATTGCTAAAGGTCGTCTGGGCAAGTTCTTGAAGGAAGTTTGCTTGCTGAACCAAGAGGATATCATGGATGGTAAGAAGACTGTAAGAGAAGTGTTGAAGGAAGCTGATCCTGAATTGCAGATCGTTGCTTTCAAACGTTTCACTTTACGTGCTGAATAAGATTTCCGCAATTATAGAAGGGGGACTGTGTGACAACAGTCCCTTTCTTTTTTCCGGCTATTTGGTCTGGGTATATCCTTCAGCTTTCAACAACTCGATGACCCGTTGCTTGAACTCTCCTTGAATAAGGATCTCCCCGTCTTTTGCTGAACCGCCTACCCCACATTTGCTTTTCAATAATCTACCCAACTCTTTCAGGTCATTTTCTGTTCCGATGAACCCGTTGATTAATGTCACGGTTTTGCCACTCCGTCCTTTTTTTTCTATATTGACACGGAGCTTTTGTTGTTTTTTATCTAATGTTTTAGTCTCTTCCTTTTCAACGTTTTCATACTTGAAATCAGGATTTGTGGAATAAACCACATTCAGACGTTCTTTCCAATCGTTATTTTTCATGTGAATTTTGCTTAAATGAATACTCAAAGATAAGACTTTTTTTATACTCTATCCGTCAATGTAACAAATAAAAGTGTACTTTTGCAAATTACCTAATGATAATACCTAAAGAAAAAGATGGATATACGTATGCATAAATTCTCGGATAAAGTGCCTGAGCCGACTTTGCGCAGACTTCCGTGGTATCTTTCGAATGTGAAACTGATGAAAGAACAGGGAGAAACGTACGTGTCTTCTACCCAAATATCCAAGCAAATCAATGTGGATGCTTCCCAAATAGCGAAAGATCTTTCTTATGTAAATATATCCGGCCGTACACGTGTGGGATATGAGATTGATGCGTTGATAGAGGTGCTGGAGCGTTTCTTGGGATTTACCAAGATGCATAAAGCTTTTTTGTTTGGTGTTGGTAGTTTGGGAGGTGCTTTGTTGCGCGACTCGGGCCTGCATCATTTTGGATTAGAGATAGTAGGTGCGTTTGATATTAACCCCGAACTGGTGGGAAAGGAAATAAATGGAATTCCTATTTATCATTCGGATGAATTTGAGGTAAAAATGAAATCCTGTGATGTCAATATCGGGGTGTTGACTGTGCCTATTAATATAGCACAGGAGATAACAGATAAGATGATAGCGGGTGGCATTAAGGCAGTTTGGAACTTTACACCGTTCCGTATTCGTGTACCGGAAAATATTGTGGTGCAGAATACATCACTTTATGCCCATCTGGCTGTAATGTTTAACAGATTAAATGTAATTCAAGAATAATAACATGAAGATTATAGCCGTAGGAATGAACTACGTTGCACATTGCCACGAGTTGCATGCTGATGAGAATTTGCCGGAAGAACCGGTTATTTTTATGAAACCGGATTCGGCTCTGCTGAAAGACAGCAAGCCGTTTTTTATTCCTGATTTTTCTCAGCAGGTGGATTATGAGACAGAATTGGTAGTACGTATTAATCGTTTGGGAAAGAATATTGCTCCGCGTTTTGCCAGTCGGTATTATGATGCGGTGACGGTAGGAATAGATTTTACGGCACGTGACCTTCAGCGGCAGTTTCGGGAGGAAGGTAAGCCTTGGGAGCTGTGTAAAGGGTTTGATAGCTCGGCTGCCATAGGTGATTTTGTGTCGGTAGACAGATTTAAGGATATACAGAATTTGAACTTTCATTTGGATATAGATGGAAAAACGGTGCAGAGAGGTAACACTGCAGATATGTTGTTTAAGGTGGATGAGATAATCGCATACGTTAGCCGGTTTTTTACATTAAAGATTGGGGATTTGCTTTATACAGGGACTCCCGTGGGAGTAGGGCCAGTCAGTATAGGACAGCATTTGCAGGGGTATTTGGAAGGTGAAAAATTATTAGATTTTTATGTAAGATGAAAATAAGAGTAGGATTTGGATTTGATGTGCACCAACTGGTAAGCGGTCGTGAATTATGGCTTGGAGGAATAAAATTTGAACATGAATTGGGGCTATTGGGACACTCGGATGCCGATGTATTGATTCATGCTATTTGTGACGCTTTGCTGGGAGCGGCCAATATGCGTGATATAGGTTATCATTTTCCTGATACTGCAGGCGAATTCAAGAATATTGATAGCAAGATTTTATTGGCTGAAACGGTGGACCTGATTGCTGCAAAAGGGTATAAAGTAGGTAACGTGGACGCAACGATTTGCGCTGAACGTCCTAAATTGAAGGCGCGGATTCCGGAAATGCAGTTGGTGCTTGCTCATTTGATGAGGATTGATGTGGATGATGTTTCCGTAAAGGCTACCACTACAGAGAAGCTGGGATTCACGGGCAGGGAGGAAGGTATTTCTGCTTACGCCACTGTATTAATAGAGAAAGCGGAATGATTTGTTGTGCTTTATTCTATAATCTTCTGGCAAGATTTTGCCAGAAGATTATAGAATAAGGCCGAATGCTAGTAATACTCCGAATAGTAGCATATTACGGGAGGTTTCTCCCAATATGCTGTTTAATTCTTTTCCCTTTTTGATTTTTACCATTCTTTGCCATGCCATGAAGTGAGGTAACAGATAAAGTTGGGGTAATAATGCAGCCCAAATGTGTCCGGTCGGAATAAACAATAAACAAAGCCATGCGGCAGCCAATCCCAAAAATAGGTATAATTGTTGCCCTGCATTGGCTCCCCAGCGTACTACGATTGTTTTCTTTCCGCTTTTTGCATCTTGATCGCGGTCACGGTAATTATTCACCATCAACAAGGTATCTATAATCAGTCCGCAAGCTAGAGAGGCGAGTGTTACATTCCAAGTCCAGCTACGACACATCACATAGTAAGTGCAGCCTACCGGTACAAACCCGAAAAAGACAATGACAAGTATGTCTCCCCATCCGTGATAAGCTAGCGGATAAGGTCCTGCTGTATAAAGAAAAGCGAATAAAATACATAAAATTCCCACTGGAATCATTTCAATCCCTCCATAAGCTAATAGGCATAACCCTGCTAAACAAGCTGTCGCTGTGGTCAGGGCGATTCCTTTCCTCATGGCGTTCAGTGTGATCCATCCTTGTGCGCAGGCACGTTCAGGACCCAAGCGGTCTTCACGGTCACTGCCTTTCAGATAATCAAAGTAATCATTAATGAAGTTGGCATCTATCTGCATCAGAAAAGCGAAGAGAAAGCAAAGCAATGCTGGTGTCATTTGGAAGCAGCTGTCTGCATAGGCCAAGGCACATCCCAGTAAAACCGGAGTGGCGGCTCCTGCCAATGTTTTAGGACGGGCGGCTAGAAGCCATGCTTTTATTGAGTTAACTTGAACAATTTCCATTTCTATTTATAATTAAGGTTGTGCAAAGATAAAACAATTAATTCTGTATCTTTGTCTCCAAATAGAAAGGATTATGAAGAAACAGTTTCTTTTTTTACTTTTAGCGGTTATTTTTTTGTCTTCTTGCGCCACAGCTACTTTGTCCGAGTTTCCGGGAGTAGGACGTGTGAAGCAATATGATTTTTATAGTTATGATATTCCACCCGCTTTTGATGGTTTTCGGATAGGATTTGCTTCGGATTTTCATTATGAGAGTCGTTTTAAGAGGAGTGAATTGAACAGTGCGGTACGAGCATTAAAATCAATGCATGCCGATGTTCTGTTGTTGGGTGGAGATTATCGTAGCAAGAAAGGTGGAAATCTAGACACTTTGTTCACCGCCTTGAGCAGAGTTTATACACCTTACGGAACATTTGCTGTGATGGGGAATCATGATTATGGTTATTGTTATTCCGAAGTGGTGGAGGCCATGCAAAAGAATCATGTGCGGTTGATGGAACATAAAAGCTATAAGTTGATGAAAGATGGTCAGCATATTATAGTAAGCGGTGTACGCAATCCGTTTGATTTAAAAAGGAATGGTGACTCTCCATCCCAGCATTTTCCAGCGGATGATTTTATTATATTGCTCACGCATACTCCCGACTATGCAGAAGATACAGATGTATCGAATGCCAATTTGGTGTTAGCGGGGTATACTCATGGCGGGCAGGTGAGCTTGTTTAAAAAATATTCTCCGGTAAAGCACTCCATTTATGGAAACCGTTTTCTGACTGGTTGGAAAGAGAATAGTAAAGGTACTCCGATTATTATTACCAATGGATTGGGTACTTCGCGCGTTGACGTCCGCTTATTTACTCCCAGCGAAGTTGTTCTGGTAGTCTTGCATCGTGTTGAAAAGCAGAAAGAATAGACTGTTTGTCCGTTAATAACGTACAGGGTGTCCATAATCGGACACCCTTTTTTATGTTTACTTATTGATACTTAGTGGATTAATTTCGTGGCATGTGCTTTGCACTTTATAAAGTGAAGCGGCTCAAGAAAAAAAACGGATCATGTTGCAACGTTTTTAGAGTCATTTGCGTCTTATAAATAGAGACACAAATAAACCCGAATTATAAACATTAAAAATAAGACATTATGAAAACTACAATGATCACTAAAGCCATGATGGCAGTTCTTTTTGCAATGACAAGTGTATTAACGCTGAATGCAGTCGAGCCTGTGAAGATTACAAATGAAGAGGTGGAAAATGGTCGGGTGTCGGCTAAGGTCGTTTATGAACAAGAGGGTACTTTCCTTACTCCGGAGTATCGTTTTGAGTTCAGATACAACGATAAGGGACAAATTATAGAGAAGAAAAGTATGAAATGGAATGGCACGACTTGGATAAATTATTATTGTATGGAAGTTACGTACACAGACACAGAAGCGCATATTGATTATTCTTTGTGGAACAAGAATAAAAAAGCGTTTATCCCTACGCAGAAATATGTATATACGTTAGATGAAGCTGGGAAGTTTTTGACGTGGCACTCATATAAAAAAGATGCGACAGGCTGGGAGTTGGACGGATTAATAAATAATGAAGTACTGCTGGCAAAGCGTTAATGGAGTGCGTCCTTTGAATTTTAGATTAAATAATTGATGTGTTTTTCCCCGGGAAATTTGGATTGTGTCCTCCCGGGGATTTTTATTTTTTTAGCCGTTCATATACTGCCGGATGCAGGAAATATCGTATATCTCGTCCTTCCGCTAGTGCCTGTCTGATAAAAGTAGAACTGATTTCCAATAACGGAGTATCTGCTAATTGCACGGAAGGAGGAAGAGTTGTTGGATCAATAGTGAAATTCGGACGGGGATAGATCATTACATGATGATTCTTTAAAATCTCCTTTGCTTTGTACCAACGGGGGAATAGAAGCCAGTTGTCCGCCCCAATGATAAGAGTAAATTCTCGGTTGGGATAGGCTTTGTGTAAAGCGTCCAATGTGTGTATAGTATAGGAAGGACGAGGAAGGTAGAACTCGAAATCGGAAGCTCGGAATTTGGGATAATCCACAATGGCCAGTTTTACCAGTTCCAATCGCAGATTATCATCCCATAAATCCGTTTGTTGCTTTAATGGATTGTGAGGAGAGACGAGAAACCATATTTCATCCAATCCATTATATTCACATAAATAATTAGCAAGTGCCAGATGACCAATGTGAATAGGATTGAATGAGCCGCCGAAAATACCAGTCTTTATCTTACTCTTTTCCATTTATTGTAATTCCATACTTGTCCCACAGTGACAATACCCATTGCTATGGCAATAATGTATTGCTCCATTGCCATTGCAATGATGCCCACAGCCAAAGCTATAAAACCAATGAGGATACAAAGTATCGACATTCTTTGGGCCAGTTTTTTCGGATCTTTGATCATCGTCTTATTTTTCAATAAAATTTTTAATAACTTTCAGTGCTTCCGCTTTTGCTTTCTCCAAATCGTCATTTACTATCACGGTGTCGAATTTATCGGCGAACCCCAATTCAAATTCTGCTTTTGCGATTCGGCTTTCAATTACTTCGGGGGCATCAGTACCACGGCCTTTCAGGCGTTTACGGAGTTCTTTTACACTGGGTGGTTGAATGAAAACAGACAATGCGCGGCTGCCATAATATTTTTTGATATTACATCCGCCTACTACATCTACGTCAAAAATCACATTTTGTCCGGCTTCCAATTGTTTTTCCACTTGTGCTTTCAAGGTTCCGTAGAAACGGTTTTCGTATACTTCTTCGTATTCCAGAAATTCATCATTGGCAATGCGTTGTTTGAATTCCTCAGGAGATAGGAAGAAATATTCCACACCATGCCGTTCTTTTCCGCGAGGAGGGCGGCTGGTGGCAGAAATAGAGAAAGACAGGTTCAGGTTTTGTGTCAGCAGATAGTTGATAATGGTTGATTTGCCCGAACCTGAGGGGGCTGAAAAAATGATAAGTTTTCCTGTTGCCATATCTTGATTCTTTGCTTATGAGAATGGGGTCCGGTATATGAACCGGTTACATTACATTTAATACCTGTTCTTTGATTTGTTCCAGTTCGTCCTTCATCTGCACTACGATGTTTTGCATCTCGGCATGATTGGATTTGCTGCCGGTCGTATTGATTTCGCGTCCCATCTCCTGTGCTATGAAACCAAGTTTTTTCCCTTGCCCATGACCGCCTGCCATGGTTTCACGGAAATATCTCAAGTGATTGCTCAGTCGTTGTTTTTCTTCGTTAATATCTAATTTTTCAATGTAATAAATCAATTCTTGTTCCAAGCGGTTTTTATCATAATCCACACTGATGGTCTTTTCCAAAGCATCTGTAATGCGTTCACGTATCTTGGCTACACGTTCTGTTTCGTAGGGCTCGATGGACTTTAACAAACTCTCGATGTTATCAATCTTTTCGTTGAATTTCTTTTCCAAAGCGGTTCCTTCCTGTTTGCGGAAATCTACCAAATGGTTGATAGCCTCTTCCACTACCTGGCGGACTACCTCCCATTCTTCTTCCGAAAGTTCTTGTACATCGGCCTTGGTTAGTACGTCGGGCATTCGTAGAAGGGTTGCAAACCAATCTTCGGGCATTGGTATATGGGTCATTTCGGAAATAGATTTTATCTGATTGTAGTAGTTTTCTACAAGGGCGGCGTTAATGGGAGTGGCTGTATCCGAAACGTCTTTCTCTATCCACAGGCTGAAATCAACTTTACCGCGTTCCAATGATTTGGAAATCATATTGCGGATTTCCATTTCTTTTTCACGGTATAAAGGAGCGATCCGTGTAGACAAGTCCATTGCTTTACTATTTAAAGACTTGATCTCTACGTTAATTTTTTTTTCTCCGAATATAGCGGTTGCTTTACCGTATCCGGTCATTGACTGTATCATAACTAATATGTTTTTTTGCAAAAGTAATCTTTTTATGGAAATGAAGTATAAATAAAAGTGTATATTTGCAGATTATATTATATAAGTAGAGCATTATGTCGTGTATTTTGCATATTGAAACTTCAACAGAGGCCTGCTCTGTTGCCGTCAGTGAGGATGGATTGGCGGTGTTCTCCAAAGAGGATTTGAAAGGACCTTCACACGCCGTGCAGCTGGGCGTATTTGTAGATGAGGCTTTGTCGTTTGTCGACAGTCATGGTATGCCGTTGGATGCAGTGGCTGTGAGTTGCGGGCCCGGCTCGTACACAGGGTTGCGTATTGGTGTCTCTATGGCGAAGGGTATTTGCTATGGACGTAATTTGCCACTTATCGGTCTGCCGACATTGGAGGTATTGTGTGTGCCGGTGTTGTTACATCACGATTTGCCTGAGGATGCCTTGCTCTGTCCTATGATAGATGCACGTCGCATGGAAGTCTATGCAGCTGTTTATGACCGCGCATTGAGCGTAAAAAGGGAAATAGCTGCCGATATTGTTGATGAGCATTCCTATTTGGAGTTTCTGAATGAACATCCGGTCTATTTTTTTGGTAACGGTGCAGCCAAATGCCGTGGGCAGATTACTCATCCCAATGCTCATTTTATTGATGACATCCGTCCGTTAGGTAAATGGATGTTTCCATTGGCAGAAAAGGAAATGGTAAGACAGAACTTTAAGGATGTGGCTTATTTTGAGCCTTTCTATTTGAAAGAGTTTGTAGCTTCCAAACCCAAAAAGCTTTTGTAACAGCCGATGAACAAATTAGTGCATAAATCATAAATTTTAAATATATGGAGTATAATACTCAACAACGAACTTTACCCCTTCCTGAATATGGCAGAAGTGTACAGAACATGGTAGATCACGCCTTGACCATCGAGGACAGAGCTGAGCGCCAACGTTGTGCGAACACGATTATCAACATTATGGGCGGTATGTTTCCGCATTTGCGGGATGTGCCCGATTTCAAACATAAATTATGGGATCATTTGGCTATTATGGCCGATTTTAAGCTGGATATTGATTATCCGTATGAAATTGTGAAGAAAGAAAGCCTGGAGGTGAAACCCGATATGTTGCCTTATCCGCATAATGGAATCCGTTACCGTCATTATGGACGTATTTTGGAGAACATGATTAAAAAGGCAGTGGACTATCCGGAAGGTGAGGAGAAAAAGCAGCTGATCAGCCTGATTGCAAACCACATGAAGAAATGCTTCCTGAACTGGAACAAAGACGGGGTGGAGGATCAGAAAATCTTGGATGATCTTCGCGATTACTCTAAGGGAGTGATTAATCTGACCCCTGAAGACTTGCATTTGAATGAGCAGCAACGTGTTTATGTTCCACGCAGGCCACAACAGAATAACAATCAGCGCAGACCGCAACAAAACAACAATCAAAGAAAGAAATATTAATTCCTAAAAAATGATACCATGGCTTCGTTTGTAATTGAAGGAGGACATAAATTGCACGGCGAAATACACCCGCAAGGTGCTAAAAATGAAGTGTTACAGATCCTTTGTGCCACTCTGTTGACCTCGGAAGAAGTGACAGTGACTAATATTCCGGACATTCTGGATGTGAACAACCTGATTCAGTTGTTACGTGATATGGGCGTCAAGGTATCAAAAACAGGAATTGATTCGTATACATTTAAAGCTGACACTGTGGATTTGAACTACTTGGAGAGTGATGAATTCTTAAAGAAATGTTCCAGTCTGCGTGGATCAGTCATGTTGGTTGGTCCGTTGGTTGCCCGTTTTGGAAAGGCTTTGATTTCAAAGCCGGGCGGTGACAAGATTGGCCGTCGGCGTTTGGACACTCACTTTATCGGTATTCAGAAGTTGGGAGCCTGTTTTAATTATGATGAGGAACGAAGTGTTTTCAGTATTTGCGCAAAGCATTTGGAAGGTACTTATATGTTGCTGGATGAAGCTTCGGTTACCGGTACGGCTAATATTGTGATGGCTTCTGTCCTGGCGAAGGGCAAAACGACCATTTATAACGCAGCTTGTGAACCTTATCTGCAGCAACTTTGTCGTATGTTGAACAGCATGGGGGCGAAGATTTCCGGTATTGCATCTAATTTGCTGACTATTGAAGGAGTGGAAAGTCTGCATGGCTGTACTCATCGGGTGTTGCCTGATATGATTGAAGTAGGTAGTTTTATCGGAATGGCAGCTATGACAGGAAGTGAGCTTACCATTAAGAATGTATCACATGAAAATTTGGGCATTATTCCAGAAAGTTTTCGTCGTTTAGGTATTAGAGTGGAACAGCGGGGGGATGATCTATTTATCCCCGAGCAGGAACATTATCAGATAGAATCGTTTATTGATGGCTCTATTATGACCATAGCAGATGCTCCCTGGCCGGGGTTGACTCCCGACCTGCTCAGTGTGGTACTGGTGGTGGCTACACAGGCGAAAGGCAGTGTACTGATTCATCAGAAAATGTTTGAAAGCCGCCTGTTCTTTGTGGACAAGCTCATAGATATGGGAGCACAGATTATATTATGTGACCCTCATCGTGCCGTTGTAATAGGGCATGACCGTAATTTCCAGCTTCGTGCCGGAAATATGACTTCACCCGATATTCGTGCCGGTATCGCTTTGCTGATAGCGGCAATGAGTGCCGACGGTACCAGTCGCATACACAATATAGAGCAGATAGACCGGGGATATCAGAATATAGACCAGCGTTTGAATGCGCTTGGCGCACGTATTACTAGAATTTAGAGAAATCAATCATGATTAAAAAAGATGAAGTTTTCAAGATTGGTATATTCAACAAGCCGCATGGAGTAAAAGGAGAAATCTCATTCACTTTTACGGATGATATTTTTGACCGTGTGGAATGTGAGTATTTGGTCTGTTTGTTAGACGGTATCTTCGTGCCTTTCTTTATTGAAGAGTATCGTTTTCGTTCAGATACCACTGCTTTAGTCAAACTGGAAGGGGTGGATACCTCGGAAAAGGCCCGTATGTTTACGAATGTAGAGGTTTATTTCCCGAAGAAATATGTCGGTGAGGAGGAAGATTCGGATGATATACCTACTTGGAACTATTTTATTGGTTTTAAGGTAGAAGATGTGAATCATGGTGAGTTGGGTGAGATTGTGGCGGTGGATGACAGTACGATGAATGTCCTTTTTGCCATTGAGAAAGGTGGTGAGGAACTTTTGCTGCCTGCCCACGAGGAATTTATCACCAAATTGGATAAGAAAAAGCGTTTGCTGACGGTCGAAGTACCTGATGGCTTGATATAAATATAGAAGGTGCGCACGATGAAGAAAAAAGGAAGGAAAGCATTTTGGCATAATTTCAAGTTTAAGTATAAACTGACCATTACCAATGAAAATACGTTGGAGGAGATTGTGGGACTACACGTTTCCAAACTCAATGGTGTGTCTGTATTGCTGTCTGCCGTAACGGTAATTTTCCTGATTTCGGCAACTATCATTGTTTTTACTCCTTTACGTAATTATTTGCCGGGATATATGAACAGTGAGGTACGTGCGCAGGTGGTGACCAATGCCTTGCGGGCCGATTCATTGCAACAAGTGGTGACGAGGCAGAATATGTATATCATGAATATTCAGGATATATTTAGCGGGAAAGTAAAAGCTGATACAGTCCAATCTATCGACTCTCTGACCATTCTTCGTTCTGATTCTTTGATGGAACGTACCAGGCAGGAAGAAGAGTTTCGCAAGCAATATGAAGAATCAGAACGATATAATCTGACGGCTGTTGATGATAATAATGCCGCTTCCGGATTGATTTTTTATCGTCCTACACGTGGCATGATGTCTTCTAATTTTGACTTGGAGAACAGGCATTACGGAGTGGATATTGCCGCTAATCCAAATGAAAGTGTGTTGGCAACATTGGATGGAACAGTGATTTTGTCTACTTATACAGCAGAAACCGGTTATGTTATTCAGATACAGCACGGACAGGATTTTGTGTCGGTATATAAACATTGTGGTTCGTTATTAAAGAAAGAAGGCGATCCGGTGAAAGGTGGTGAAGCTATTGCATTGGTAGGAAATACCGGTGAAAAAACTACCGGACCGCATCTGCATTTCGAATTGTGGCACAAGGGACGTGCGATTGATCCCTCAAAATACATTGTATTTTAACAACATTATGAAAAAACAAATAGCGATATTAGGTTCTACCGGCTCTATCGGTACACAGGCTTTACAGGTAATAGAGGAACATCCTGATTTATATGAGGCCTATGCGCTGACAGCCAATAACAGGGTCGATTTATTGATAGAACAAGCCCGTAAGTTCATGCCCGAGGCGGTAGTGATAGCCAATGAGGAAAAATACCTTCAATTGAAAGAGGCGTTGAGTGATCTGCCTATCAAAGTATATGCAGGAGCGGATGCGCTCTCTCAAATTGTGGAATCACAGCCTATTGACATTGTACTGGCTTCTATGGTAGGTTATGCCGGATTGCGTCCTACTATAAATGCGATAAAGGCAGGTAAAGCTATTGCTTTGGCTAATAAAGAAACGCTGGTTGTGGCCGGAGAGTTGATTAATGCACTGGCAAATCAGTACCATACATCTGTACTTCCCGTGGATTCGGAACATTCGGCTATCTTCCAGTGCCTGGAAATAAATAACCGGTTGGAGAAAGTGATCTTGACAGCTTCAGGAGGGCCGTTTCGTACTTATACTATGGAGCAGTTGCAAACAGTGACCAAAGCACAAGCTTTGAAGCACCCCAATTGGGAGATGGGAGCGAAGATAACCATTGATTCGGCTTCCATGATGAACAAGGGGTTTGAAGTGATTGAGGCTAAATGGTTATTCGGAATGCGTCCGGAGCAAATTGAAGTGGTAGTTCATCCACAATCTGTCATTCATTCTATGGTGCAGTTTGAGGATGGGGCCGTGAAAGCGCAATTGGGCATGCCCGATATGCGTTTGCCTATTCAATATGCTTTTTCGTATCCGGAGCGTGTGAAATCTTCTTTCGAACGGTTGGATTTTGCCCGTATAACAGACCTGACTTTTGAACAGCCTGATACTAAACGTTTTCGTAATTTGGCATTGGCATACGAGGCTTTGTATCGGGCCGGAAATATGCCCTGTATAGTGAATGCAGCTAATGAAGTGGTGGTGGATGCTTTCCTGAAAGACAAAATATCTTTCCTGGGTATGAGTGATGTCATAGAACGGACTATGGGTAAAGTTGCTTATATCAAGGAACCGACTTATGAAGACTATGTGGCTACTGATACTGAGGCACGTCGGGTAGCGTTATCCCTTTTGTCATCTTAAATGGTAGTTGACAGAGAATTATGTTAATTATAAATTATAAAATAGTAAATAGCTAGATGGAAACATTTTTGATTCGTGCCCTTCAATTGATAATGAGCCTTTCATTATTGGTCATTATTCATGAGGGAGGACATTTTCTTTTTTCACGTCTTTTTAAAGTAAGAGTAGAGAAGTTCTACATATTTTTTGATCCGTGGTTTTCTTTGTTCAAATTCAAACCGAAGAACAGTGATACGGAATATGGTATTGGCTGGGTGCCTTTGGGGGGATATGTGAAAATTTCGGGTATGATAGACGAGTCTATGGATACCGAGCAGATGAAACAGCCTGCTAAACCATGGGAATTTCGTTCAAAACCGGCTTGGCAGCGTCTGCTTATCATGGTGGGTGGTGTCTTGATGAATTTCTTGCTGGCTATCTTCATCTATTCCATGATTTTATTCCATTGGGGAGATTCTTTTGTGTCGCTGCAAGACATGACTCATGGTATGAAATTTAATGAGCGTGCTCGGGAAATAGGCTTCCGTGACGGTGATATTCTCCTTCGCGCAGATGAAAAACCATTGGAGCGTTTCGGGATGGATATGCTTCGTGATATTGCTGAGGCACGTACAGTGACTGTATCGCGCGATGGAAAGGAAACCGAAGTATATATGCCTGAGATCAGCTTGTTGGATATAGCAAAGGATGATCCGATGTTTGTTACGGCGTTAGTTCCTAATGTTGTTGACTCGGTGATACCGGGCGGTGGCTTGGATAAGGCCGGTATACAGAAGGGAGATAGTTTGATTGCGGTCAACGGTGAAATGTTGAACTCATGGAATGCATTGGTGGAAAAACTAGATAATATGCAGGCTGATGCGGAAACTACCGGAGATAAAGGAGTTGCTATGCAAATGGTTTATTCTCGTGGAGGATTGCGTGATACGGTTACCGTGCATACGGACTCACTGTTTAGAGTGGGGGCAACATTTCTTTCATTGGCCGATTATAAAGAAACTACCCGTGAATATGGATTCTTTGAATCTTTTCCTGCAGGGGTACAATTAGGAGTAAATACATTAAAAGGATATGTGAACGATATGAAATATGTGTTCACCAAAGAAGGAGCCAAGAGTGTAGGTGGTTTTGGAACGATAGGAAGTATTTTTCCGAAAGTATGGGATTGGCATCGTTTTTGGGAAATGACTGCTTTTCTGTCAATCATCCTTGCGTTTATGAATATTCTGCCTATTCCGGCATTGGATGGCGGACATGTATTATTCCTGCTTTATGAAATCATTGCCCGTCGTAAGCCGAGTGACAAATTTATGGAATATGCGCAGATGGTAGGTATGTTTCTATTGTTTGCCTTGCTCATTTGGGCGAACTTTAATGATATCATGCGATTCTTGTTCTAAGTTTGCATGACAGAAAAGGACACGGCATTTTTATAACAATGCCGATAGGCACGGATTTCCGCAAAGATTGAATCAATCATCTTTGCGGAAATCTGCGTTTTTTATATTGTTTTTCTCCCGTGGTGAAAAAAAGACATAAAAAAAGAGCGAAAGTTCTTATCAAACCCGCTCACATCCTGAAGAACCCCCCTCCATAATGGGGTTCTTTTCATCTTTCTCGTCTCAGTTGCGTTATCCTCTCTCTTGTACCTAAAAAAACAGCTCTTTTAATACCTATAAAACTAATTTCCTGAAAACTTTCTTTTTCTAATTACCTTAAATCTTGCTGCTAATACCTTTCTAAATCAATCTTTCTTTACCTAAATCTAATACCTTAAATTAAAATCTTTACCTTAATACTTAATACCTAATTTTGTTCTTTTCTTTATTAACTTAATATTTGGTTTCACAACCACATTGCAAAGGTACGGCTTTTCTTGATATTAGCAAGTAAATAGATGCTGAAAAACATAAAAAAGGGTGAATTCATGATATATATCAAGAAAACACCCTTTTTTTATTTCTTTTAGCGTTATCGCACACGGATGATGCGTTGGTTACTGCTTCCCCTAAATTCCAAGTAAGGAGAGTACAAATCCGGCTCGAATCGTCCGTCTACTATAACATCCACATAATCCAGTACCGGTTTTAACATTTCATCGTTTTGTATTTGTTCAAATGTATATCCTGTATAACACCAGATGTTTTGTCCGGTAGCTTCTTTGATCTGTTTGACTAGAGCCAGGAATTCTTGAGGATGATAAAGTGGATCTCCACCGGAAAAGGTGATTCCGTCCAATAATGGATTAGCATTTATTTCGCAGATAATTTTTTCTATTTTTTCCGGTGTGAGCGGAGTGCCTGCCGATGGGTTCCAGGATTCGGGATTCTGGCAACCGCGACAATGGTGACGGCATCCGGCTAGATAGATAGAATAGCGGATGCCTTCACCGTCGACTATTGTTTCAGGATAGGTAAATAACAAGTTCATGCTGATTATCCATGCTTTACCCGGTCACGCTCTTCGGCACGCTTGGCTGAATTCCAAGTGCTGAGGTCGCCTGTCAAATACCCGGTAATGCGACGCATTCGCATTATATTCTCGCTCTGGCAAACAGGGCACTTGTCGTAAATGACCCCTTTGTAACCGCAAGCCTGACAAGTATCAACAGGATGATTGATGGAACCGTATCCAATGCCTTCGTCATGCATTACTTTTACAATCTTGGCTATGGCTTTTACATTTTTCTGAGCTTCTCCGTCCAGTTCTACGTAAGTGATATGTCCTCCGCGGGTAATGGCGTGGAAAGGAGCTTCCCGTTTTATCTTCTCGGTGATGGTGATGGGCTCTTTTACATCTACGTGGAAAGAGTTTACATAATAGTCATTATCCGTCACGCCGGGAATGATGCCGTATTTGCGGCGGTCCATACGGGTGAATCGTCCGGAAAGTCCTTCGGCAGGCGTGGCAAGTACGGAGAAATTCAACTGATATTTCTGTTTGTATTCGTCTGCCACTTTATTCATTTCCGTAACGGCTTCGAATAATGTATCCCATGCTTTCTGGCTATGTGCGTGACCTTCTCCATAAAGAGCCATCATGGCATTGTGCCCGCCGATAAAGCCTATCCCCAATGTGCCTTGACGCAATACATCCCCCACCTGGTCGTTGGGCGAAAGTTTTCCTCCGCCTTTCCACACATCATTCCCCATCATGAACGGGAACTGGCGTGCCAAGGCTGTACGTTGATACTGGTAGCGTGCATACAATTGTTCGGCGATTAGTTCGGACAAAGCATGTACACTTTCTATGAATATTTCTTTTGCTTTTCTTTCTATGGCCTCTTTTTTGCCTGATTCTTCCAGACTTTCTGCCTTGATGCGTGCTTCGATGGCCAGCCGGGGCATATTCATAGTGGTGAATGACAGGTTGCCACGTCCTAATGAACTTTTTTCACCCGCTACATTTTCGTATACGCGGGTACGGCATCCCATAGTTGCCAGTTCATAGCGGTAACGTTTAGGGTCCTTGATATCCCATTTCTCATTTTTGTTATAAGGAGTATCCAAAAACATAAAATTAGGGAACAAGGCTTTTGCGGTGGTACGGCAAGCTTTCAGAAACAAGTCGAAATTGGGAGCTTGGAATTCCATGTTGCCTTCCAGTGCCGCTTCGAAATTTTCCATGGCTTTCTTATAGTCCTCTTCGGAATAAGATACTCCGTCTTTAACCTTGAATATCTGTATGGGGAAGACTGGTACTTCGCCACGGGTACCCAGGCCTTCGATGGTAGCTTTCAGCAGTTCCTCTATGACCATGCGGCCTTCGGGAGAAGTGTCTGTTCCATAATTGATGGAACTGAATACGACTTGATTTCCCCCTCGCGAATGCATGGTGTTCAGGTTGTGGATGAATCCTTCCATTGCCTGATGTGTATCTTTGCGCGTCATGGCGTATGCTTTCTCTTCAATTTTCTTGAGAGCCTCTGTTCCGGGTTCTTTTCCTTCTACTTCTATATAAAACTCGGTTAAAGTTTTCAGATGTTTGCGAAATGTCTTCCGTACCCCTTCCGCCATAAAGAAGTCGAAGGCGGGGATAGCCTGTCCGCCATGTTGCTCGTTCTGGTTTGTCTGGAATATGATGGTGGCCAGAGTGGCATAACTTTGAATGGACTGTGGAGTACGGATACTTCCGTTTTTAGTGCGGAAGCCGCGTTCGAACAAGTCATCCAGGTCATATTGGATACAAGTGGTAGTCTTGGTGGGATAGTAATCCAAATCATGTATATGTATGTCGCCCAACTGATGCGCTTCGGCATATTTTTTAGGCAACAAATATTTATAGGTATAGTCTTTAGTAACTTCCGAGGCAAAAGTCATCATCTGTCCGGCGGGAGTATGGCTGGACATGTTGGCATTACTCAGGTTGACATCATTTTTGTCGATGGCTACAATGCCGTCCATGATGTGCTTCATTTGCGTTTTACGGTCGCGTTCCGTATTCCGCCATTCGCGATAAATAATGTATTTCTTAGCCACTTCGGGACGTACTTTCATCAGTTCCTTTTCTACCAGATCCTGAATCTCTTCCACACTGATGGTTGGAGATACAAAATTGCTGATAACCCGCATGGTAATTTCAGCAATCAGTTTGTCTTCATTGTCAATTCCGGAGGCATGGAATGCCTTGCCGATTGCATTTTTAATTTTACTGATGGAAAAGTCTTCCCGCTTTCCATCACGCTTAATAATACAAATCTCAGCGTAATTCATTGTTGGAAAAATTAATTGTTAATTTAAAAAACTTGGCTGTCCTTCCAGGCAGGTTTTCTGACTTATCTCTCCCTTAAAACGCCTTCCCGCAAATAGTTTTGTAGTGGCATATTGTTTCAGTTCAACGAGAATTACAGCAGCGGGTACTGTTGCTGATTTTCACGGCATTCCCTCTTAGAAGGGGTTAACTTCACCTTGTCGGACGGCTACAAAGGTATAACATTTTGGGAAACTTTCTGTTTAAAAAATAAATAAAAGTTTTCCAAAACGGATAACTTATTGAAGATGGGAGGGTTATAAAATGTACCACAATGCCATCATATGGCAGATTGTTCCTCCTAATACAAACAGATGGAAAACAGAGTGCATATAGGGCAATTGGGGGAAGGAATAAAAGACAGCTCCGGTGATGTAAGACACTCCTTCGCCGATTAACCAATAAATAAAAACAGGAGGTACATGTTGGCAGAGCGGCTTGAAACCTACAAAAATGCTGCATCCCATGGCTATATAGCAAATTGTTTCCAGGTTGCTATGTTCTTTCAGGTTACAAAAACATAGAATGATCCCGGCGAGGGCGCATAGCCATACGAAACTAAGAATTCCCCATCCCCAATAATCTGCTTCCCGCAAGGCTATCAGCATGATGGGGGAATAGCTTCCTGCGATATGCAGATAAATCGAAGCATGATCGAATTTGCGCAACACTTCGCGGTGAGGAGATGGTTTGCTGGCATGATACCAGGTGGAGCTGATATAGGAAGACAGCATACCGAATAGATAGAGCCACATGCCACCTGTTGCCCACGGATTGCCACTTTTCATGGCAGTAAGCAACAGATAACCGCCGCCGGCGATACCTATCAGGATACCAACACCATGTGACAGGGTATTGGCCCACTCTTCTCCTTTGGTATAGTGTATGGTCAATTTCTTATAAGTTTTTGGGTGTTAATCCCATGCTTTTTGCTTTCTTCAACATGTGTTCTAAAGCAGCATCATGTTCATTAGGGATGATTCCATCCAGTATGGCATCCTTGATAGAACTTTTCAGACTGCCTATTTCACGGCAGGGCTGCAGGTCGAATATCCGCATAATTTCTTCTCCGTCTACCGGAGGTTGGAAATTGCGTATCCAGTCTTTTTCTTCCAGGTCTTTCAGTTTCTGGCGTACCAGTTTGAAGTTATCCAGGAATTTTTGTTTTCGTGCTTCATTTTTTGAAGTGATGTCCGCTTCGCACAGCATCATCAAGTCGTCAATATCATCTCCGGCTTCAAAAAGCAGACGTCGCACGGCGGAATCAGTTACTACATCATCTGCGATAACAATGGGACGCATGTGCAGGCTGACTAACTTTTGGACATATTTCATCTTCTCATTCATGGGCAGTTTCATCTTGCGGAAGAGGTCCGGAATCATTTTCTCACCGATAAAGTTATGATTATGGAAAGTCCATCCTATACGTGGTTCCCAGCGTTTGGTACGTGGCTTGCCTATATCATGCAACAGAGTGGCCCAACGTAGCCATAGGTTGTCGGTATGTTTGGAAATATTGTCCACAACTTCCAAGGTATGGTAGAAGTTATCTTTATGGGCACGGCCGTTCCGGGTTTCCACTCCTTGCAACGCTACCAGTTCAGGAAAAATCAAAGGTAACAGTCCGCAGCGGTCCAGTTCTATAAAGCCTTTGGACGGTATGGGGGCGAGCAAGATCTTGTTCAACTCGTCGGCGATGCGCTCTTTGGAGATAATATGAATGCGTTCCTTGTTACGTGACAGTGCTTCGAAAGTGGTGTCATCAATATAGAAATTCAGTTGTGTGGCAAACCGGACACAACGCATCATGCGGAGCGGATCGTCACTGAAAGTGATGTCCGGGTCCAGCGGCGTACGGATAGTTCTCTCTTTCAAATCGTCCAGTCCATTAAAAGGATCTACCAATTCACCGAAACGTGCTTTGTTCAGGCACACTGCCATGGCATTGATCGTAAAATCGCGCCGGTTTTGGTCGTCCTCCAAGGTGCCGTCCTCTACTACGGGCTTACGGCTGTCATGGCTGTACGACTCTTTACGGGCACCGACAAACTCCACTTCCGTGTCATGGTATTTAACTTGTGCCGTGCCGAAATTCTTAAAAACAGAAACGTGTGCTCCGCGTCCCAGCTTCTTGCCGAGGGCTTGTGCCATTTCAATTCCGCTTCCTACTACTACAACGTCTATATCCTTAGAGGGACGTGCCAAAAATATATCTCGTACATAACCTCCTACAACGTAACATTCCAATCCCAGTTCGTCTGCCGTTTCGGAGATTAACTTGAATATCTTATTATTAAAATGTTCTTTTAGTTCCATATTCATCTTAAAGAGGGGCAAATTTACGATTTTTTGCGCAGGATAAGGAGAAATCACGCAATTAAATTGTATTTTTGCCTGCATATAAAACGATCAAGTACATGAAAAAGATAGGATTAGTAGCATTATTTGCCTTGTTGCTGGCCGGTTGTGATGATGGCGGCGAGAAGAAAGCGCAAGAAAATTTGCGTAAGGCTGAAGCGGCTTTGGAAAAAGAGAACTTTAATGAGGCCAAATTGCAGATAGACAGTATCCGCATCCTTTATCCGAAAGCGTTTGAAGCCAGAAAACAGGGAGTCAAGCTGATGCAGCAGGTGGATTTGAAAGAACAGCAGAAAAGTCTGATTTACCTGGATAGCATGATGGTGGTGAGACAAGCTCAGCTGGATTCCGTCAAAGGTAATTTTGTTCTTGAGAAAGATACTGCATATCAGGAGGTGGGTAACTATTTTTATCCTACCCAGACGGTAGAAAAGAATATAGGCCGTTCATTCTTGCGCGGACAAGTGAACGAGCAGGGGGAAATGTCCCTTACCTCTATTTATTGTGCAGGAGGCACGTTGCATCACACGGCGGTGAAAGTGAGTGTGGGGGATACCTTTGCCGAAACTCCCGCCTCGAAAGACAGCTATGAAACCACTGACTTGGGCCGTGCAATCGAGAAGGCCGATTATAAGATGGGGGAAGACGGCGGCGTTATCGCTTTTATTGTAGCGAACAAAGATAAGAATATTCAACTTCAGTTTATCGGAGACCGTACTTATAAAACGGCTATGCAACCCAATGACCGTAAGGCGATTGCAGAATTAACAGAATTGGCGCGCATCCTGTCCGGCATGGAACAAATCCGTAAAGATAAGAAAGAAGCGAACTTGAAAATAGAGTTTGTAACCCGCAAAATGCAGGAACAGGAGGAAGAGAAGTGATGTGAATCGGAACACAAACAAAGCGGATTTTGAAAAGATTCCCCAAAGTCCGCATTGTCCGTGTCCCTTGTTTCATGTATAGCCCTTACAATCGCTTCAAGGCCAGCTTGATCACTTTCTCTACCGGGGCGGCAGGCTCCTCTTTCAGTATGGCAGCCACTACCTTTTGTGATGCGGCTTGTGCGAATCCCAGCATGGTGAGTGCGGAGATAGCCTCGTCATGAATTTCTGTATTGGCCGGATTGGCAAACATTTCACTGTTCACTGTTTCCACGCCCGAAGTGGCGATCTTGTCCTTTAAGTCCACTATGATGCGTTGGGCAGTTTTCAGGCCGATGCCTTTCACCGTTTTCAATAACTTGTCATTACCGGAACTGATTACTCCGCACAGTTCGGAAGGGGATAAAGCCGACAGAATCATACGTGCCGTGTTGCCGCCGATGCCCGATACGGAAATCAGTAACAAAAATAACTCCCGTTCCTGCTTGGTCGAGAATCCGTAGAGTACGTAGGCGTCTTCCCGGATCGCTTCATAAATATATAATTTCGTATTGCTCTGATTCTGAATGGCCGAATACGTATTCAATGAGATATTGATGCCATATCCCATCCCGTTACAGTCTAAAACTACCGTTGCCGGAGTAATCTCCGCAATGTCTCCTTTAATATATTCTATCATGGTTGTTTCATTTGAAAATTTACAGTTCTTTGCAAAAATAGGACATCTATCTTTTAAATTATAAGTTCGGCAAGAATATTTTTAAATTATTAGGTCGTAGTGAACAAAAAAATGAGGCAAAATGTTTATTTTTGCAGCGAATTAACAGATAATAGTAAACTAAACCCAATAAAAGATGAGAAAAATAAGAGCGGCCGTGGTTGGATACGGTAACATTGGTCAGTATGTAGTGGAGGCTTTGGAAGCTGCTCCCGATTTTGAGATTGCAGGTATCGTCCGTCGTAGCGGTGCGGAAAACAAGCCTGCCGAGTTGGAAGCATACGCTGTGGTGAAAGATATAAAGGAATTGAAAGATGTGGATGTGGCTGTGCTGGCTACTCCGACCCGTAGCGTGGAAAAATATGCTAAAGAGATTCTGGCAATGGGTATCAATACGGTAGATAGTTTCGACATTCATACACAAATCACTTCTCTCCGCCGTTCATTGGATGAGTCGGCAAAGGCCGGTAAGGCTGTCGCTATTATTTCTGCCGGATGGGATCCGGGAAGCGATTCTGTAGTTCGTACACTGTTGGAAGCCATCGCTCCGAAGGGCATTACTTATACCAATTTCGGTCCGGGACGCAGCATGGGGCATTCCGTAGCAGTCCGTGCCATTGATGGAGTGAAGGATGCTTTGTCCATGACTATTCCTGTGGGTACCGGTATCCATCGCCGTATGGTGTATGTGGAACTGGAGGAAGGTGCGGACTTCAAGACTGTGGAAGCCGCCATCAAGTCGGATCCTTATTTTGTAAATGACGAGACACATGTAAAACAAGTTCCATGTGTGGACGATTTGAATGACGTGGGTCATGGCGTTAACCTGGTTCGTAAAGGGGTATCGGGCAAGACCCATAATCAGTTGTTCGAGTTTGACATGAAGATTAATAATCCGGCTCTTACCGCACAGGTGCTGGTTTGCGTGGCACGTGCCTCCATGAAACAGCAGCCCGGATGTTATACCATGATTGAAGTTCCTGTAATTGATCTGCTGTGCGGCGACCGTGAGGAACTGATTGCGCATTTGGTATAAAGAGGTTTCCTCAAAAAGAACGATATTCTGAAAATCTCTTCTCCGTTTTATTTCGGAGAAGAGTTTTTTTTATTTCCTTTGTGCTCATAAACAAAGAAATAGAACAATGATAGCAAGTATTGTATGGGATGTGGATCCTATCTTATTTAAAGTAGGTAGTTGGGAAG
The DNA here is from genome assembly GCF_013009555.1 of Phocaeicola dorei. Classification (NCBI taxonomy): domain Bacteria; kingdom Pseudomonadati; phylum Bacteroidota; class Bacteroidia; order Bacteroidales; family Bacteroidaceae; genus Phocaeicola; species Phocaeicola dorei. Next base: position 483,505 of record NZ_CP046176.1, read on the forward strand.
TGCGTTGGTATGGGCTGATGTGGGGCCTTGGTTTCATATTAGCTTATGAAATAGTAAGCCGTTTATTCAAAAAAGAGAAGTATCCGGAAGACTGGGTGGACAAGCTTTTCGTCTATTGCATAGTCAGTACGGTCATTGGCGCCCGTCTGGGGCATTGTTTATTTTATGAATGGGACTATTATAGCGCCCATCCTGTTGAAATATTCAAGATTTGGAAAGGTGGGTTGGCAAGTCATGGAGGGGTGTTTGCCATCATTCTGGCTCTGATGTGGTATTCAAAAAAAGTAACCCGGAAAAGTGTGTGGTGGTTGTTTGACCGCATGATACCTGCTGTGGCGATTGTCTGCTTCTGTATCCGTTTGGGTAATTTAATGAATTCCGAGATATTCGGATATCCCACCACGTTGCCTTGGGGATTTGAATTTGTCCGTTCCCGGGAGTGGCATCAGCTGTATGAAGGTTTGCCTTGCCATCCTACTCAGATTTATGAAATGCTGTATTGCCTGGTTGCCGGTGTAACTGCCTGGGTGATGTACCATACATACCATTTACAAAAAAGAGTGGGATTAATAACCGGAGTAAGCTTGCTTATATTTTTTGGCACTCGTTTTGCTCTGGAGTTTATGAAGAATCCGCAGGTTGCCGAAGAGGCGGATATGACTTTTAATATAGGGCAGTGGCTCAGTGTGCCGCTGATTCTGCTGGGGGCGTATCTCATAGCTACCAGCCGTACCCGGAAAGAATAAAGGTTCCGGGAGGGGGGGGGAGCAAATGAAAGGACGCCTTTTCAGCTTTCCGGCATCGCCCTGTATATCACGTGCGGGGCGCGTCCGTCTCTTTCTATTTTCTTTTCATTGCTCCATTGGCGTAGTTCGCTGCCGGCTTTTGTTTTCAGCAACCCTGTCAAGGCACAATATTCCTTGCAAGTGATAATGGAGTGCTCTTTCAGATAATTCGTCAGCCGTACAAAGCGTTCTTCTGCTGAATATCGGGTGGAGGAGGTCCGGAAACCATATTCTGCCCGTTCCAGCTTTCCTTTGCTTCGTACCTCCTTACGAAATTTCCGGGTGGGTTTGAACTTTATGTTGTCAAAATGTACCGATGCGGCTCGTATCTCGCTTTTGTCCGTTACCTTGCGGCAAGTCAGTGTGGCCGAGAAAGTACCCAGTTCTCCCAGTTTTACGTTATAACCGTCTGCCAGGTAATTGGCGATAATGCTTTCCAGGTCACATAGCAGACCGACGACGGTCCCTTCGTGGACGGTGGAACGCCGGGCAATGTCTTTAGCCAGGTCTTTCAGGCTTTTTGTGCCCGATACTACAATTTGTGGATACAGGGTGGGCTGTTCCTTCTCTCCCTGTATGTCGGGGGAGGTTTTGAAATCATACTTTGCTGCCATGTTTAATGCTTTTTAATAGGGAGATTAAGTCGTTTCTTGCTGAACGCTAAGGGGATTCTTTCTATTAACTTCTATAGACACAGGCAATGGACCGTACGGTTTACTGTAGTGGACTGTACGGTCTGCTATAGTGGATTGTACAGTCTGCCATCGGAGTCTGTCTTAGTATTCAGGACAAAAGTACTTAATCATACTGGAAAAACCTATTAATTCATAGGAGAAAAGAGCTTGTACGGGCAAATTAGATGTTCCCCTTGAAGGTTTGAGGGATTTTCCTTTCATTGTGGCGTCTTTCTTTTCAGTTGGTGCTGTTGTAAAGGTAAGTGTTTTATGCTGATTACCGGCATACTTCGGATAGAAAAAGAGGAATTGGGATTTTTTTTCTCTTGCTTGCCTAAAGGCGGGCTGATAGTAGGCTGAAGGATAATCCTTCAGGTGTTTTCTTCGATGAAATGGGGAAAAAACAGCAAAAACTGAAGGCTGAAGGAAAATTGGGATGAACTTGTTTTTAGAGGTGAAAAGGCCTATGGTTCACGAGAAATGTTACATAATCCGTCACTTTTGTTGCAATGAAACAAAAATGCCAGCAGCTGTAACAAATGTTTTATAGAGGTTGCCGGCTGTCCCCTACCTTTGCCTCAGAAAAACTTCTAAAAACATTTAATGCTATGAACAAAAATCAGCAAAAGAACCGGATGGGCGCGGTCATTATTTTACTTGCCGCCGCTTGCTTGAATGGTTATGCACAACAAGATTCTACCAAAGTGGCCTCTAATTCGAAAGAGGAAGGCAATCGCAATGTCATGTTGAATGCGGCTAGTGCCAATGGTCCTCGTGAAATCTCTATCGGTCTGCCCGGTGGTGATGTGAATGTACTCGAAAATGGTCTTCCTGTAGTATATAATTCGAATCCTCATAATGTAAACACGCATTGGCGCGGAGACAGCAGCTTGGGACATACCGGATTGTTGAAGATTTCCGAAACAGCGATTACTACCGGCAATATAGGTTATGCTGTCAATTCATTTACGGAACTCGGCTTGAATAAAGAGAAGAAAATGAATGGCGTGCTGAACTACGGCACCAATCATTTCGGTAAACAGCAATTTGACTTCAATCTGAATGGAAGCATCGGAAAAGATTGGTTTTACAGCGGCAGTATCTATCAGAATTTTGATCCGGGTTCGTTCAAACTACGTTTTGCACAATATCAGGACCGGACTCAGATCTATAAGTTTGCTTTGACTAAGTTCTACAATGAAGGACGTGGACAGCTCTCTGCCATCTACCATTACAGCAACAGCCATTGGTTGTCCAATGCTACCACCGGTGCACCATTTATTTATGTAGGCGATGGGAGTGTGAAGGAGATTCCCGGTTTCGGTCTCGGTACTTCTTCCTATCTGCCTAATGTATCGGATATGGTTTATATGGACATGCGTACCGGAGAGATGAAAAAGATCAGTCTGTATGATGCTACGGCCAGTAAAGGAAATCAGTTGACGGTTCTTAACCGTTACCGGTGGGATAACGGGTTGGAGTGGAAAATCAATATGAAGTATGACCATGCTTTGGGCTCCTATCTGTACCAGACTCCGATGTCTATGGAGCAGAAAGTATTGGCCGACGGCTATAGCACCAAAGGACTGGATGGAGCTTTGAATCCTTATGAAGGATATGTACAGAGCCGTATGTCCTGTTTCAACCGGGGGAATATAGATGAATTCTTCTTTACCACCGAGTTGTCGCGGAAGTATGATTATATGACTTGGCGTGTGGGGGTGAACGAATGGTATTATGATGTGGACTATGCTTCGAACACTACCATGTACGACCATACGGTAGAAGAATATCCCCAAATGTTGTACAGCGCCGATACGAAGGATATTCATCATTACGGAAATACTCCTTATTATAATCTGAACCAGAATGCTTCCGAATATTACAAAGGACATGAAAACAAATTGGCTCTTTATGCTACTCACGATTGGGATATCACTGATCAATGGAATGTGTATTATGGCGCACGCTTTGAGTACCAGCGTCTGGCAGGAAAGAACCTGGCGGTATATAATGCCGAAGGCAATCCGGTAGGCCGCTTTGCCGGTTATCATATCGGGGCAGTTGCGGCCGATGGTACGAAGATAGCTCCCCGTCATTTCAGCTACGATTGGTTGAACATGGCTTTCACGGCGGCCGCTACTTATAAAATGACGAAACAATTTGGCTTTACCGCCGATTTTACCTACAATACCCAGCGTCCGAATATGTCGAACTTTGCTCCTGCCGAGATGCCGAATGTAGATAAGATTACGATTCCTTTGGGGCGTGCGGGTATTTATTTCAATAATGACTGGATTAGCCTGACCTCATTATTCAGTTACATTGCCAAGACTAACAACAACTCTACCTTGAACCTGATTAATCCGAATAATGATAAGGATATTAAGGCGGCTGCATTGAGTTATGATATTGAAACAATAGGATGGACGACGGATGCAGTTGTGAAACCTTTCAAAGGATTTGATTTCCATTTCCTGTTCACTTACCAAAGCCCGAAGTATAAAAAGTATGAAACGGGAGTGACTTTTAGTGACGGGACAACATCGGGTATCAATGCCACCGGCAATATCGTTACTGAAATTCCGAAGGTGCTGATAGAGCTGGACCCTAGTTACAACATTACCAAAGACTTGAAGGTATGGGCAAGTTTCCGTTATTTCAGCAAAACGTATGCGAATATCAAGAATGCTTATTACTTCAACGGTCGTTGGGAAACATTCGGTGGAATTAACTGGAATGTAAACAAACATCTGTCCTTAAGCGGAACTGTGATAAACTTCTTGAACCAGACCGGTGCTAAGGGCAGCATCTCGGGGGCGGAATTGGTTGATAAGGAAAATGCGGCAGCATATAATGGCGCATGGATGGCAGGTAGCTATATCCGTCCGTTCACCGTAGAATTTGCGGCGAAAATAACATTCTGATTTTAATAATAAAACTTTTAATACCATATATTCCATGAAAACAAATCTTGTTAACCTTGTATTAGGTTTAGCCTTTACAGCAGGCACAGTTTCCTGTCAGTCACAAAAAAATAATCTGGTGTTCGAACATCAGGGGGATACAGTCACTATCGTGCATATTGCTCATTCCGCTAAATATTTGTTGCTTCCGATTCAGGAAGGCAGTAAGGAAGGACAGGTGAAATTGGAAACAGGCAGTCCGGCTGATACTGAAATGGATATTCGTCTAGCTATCGACAGTGTAGAATATTATGTACCTTTCGCTTTGACTCAAAGTGAGGGGGGCGCTACGGTGACTATCCGCAATGTGGCCGCTGATGCTCTTTGTTGGGACAGCATTAAAGTCTCGGATACATTTGATACAACAAACAGAGATAAATTCCGTCCTCTTTACCATCACACTCCGCTTTATGGATGGATGAACGATGCCAACGGACTGGTTTATAAAGATGGTGAATATCACCTTTATTTCCAGCATAATCCATACGGCTCTATGTGGGGGAATATGCATTGGGGACATTCCGTGAGCAAAGACTTGGTTCATTGGGAACACCTCGACCCGGCGATTGCCCGTGATACTTTGGGGCATATCTTCTCGGGAAGTGCTATTGTGGATAAAAATAACAGCGCAGGCTACGGTGAGAATACAATTATTGCTTTTTATACTTCGCACCGTAATGTACCCGGTGGACAGAGTCAGGTGCAAAGTATGGCATACAGCACGGACAATGGACGCACTTATACAAAATATGAACAAAATCCGGTCCTTACTCCGTTTGACGGGCTACAGAATTTCCGTGATCCGAAAGTATTCTGGTATGAGCCCGAACAGAAGTGGATTATGATTGTCAGTGCGGACAAGAATATGCGTTTTTATTCATCTGCAAACTTGAAGCAGTGGGAATACATGAGTGAATTTGGAGAAGGATTTGGTCCTCAGCCCAATCAGTTTGAATGTCCGGATTTCATTCAGTTGCCTGTAGATGGTGACCGGTCTAAGATGAAATGGGTGATGATTGTAAATATCAATCCGGGATTTGTTTATGGAGGCAGTGGTACTATGTATTTTGTAGGCGATTTTGACGGACATCGGTTTGTATGCGATACGAAACCCGAGGTGGTGAAGTGGCTCGACTGGGGAAAAGATCATTATGCCACCGTTTGCTTCTCAAATACAGACAACCGTATCGTTGCTGTTCCTTGGATGAGCAACTGGCAATATGCTAACTATACTCCTATACAGCAGTTCCGTAGTGCCAATGCTTTGCCACGTGAATTGAGTCTGTATACAGGTGAGGACAAGCAGCTTTATCTGAGTGCCGCACCGGTAAAAGAGATGGAAAACTTACGGAAGGATTCTAAAAAACTGGATGACTTTACAGTGAATGGTGAGAAGCGTTTTGAAACACTTTTTGAAAATAATGATGGCGCTTTCGAACTGGAACTGCAATTAACATCGGCAGGTAAAGAAGCTGGTTTTGAATTGCTGAATAGTCTGGGTGAGAAAGTGAGGATTTATCTGGATGCTGCGGAAGGACGTGTGGTAATGGATCGGGCGGAAAGCGGTATTGTAGACTTTGGCAAGAAGGTAAAGCCGCATGATTTGGATACCGAAGAGAGTTATGCTCGGTATAAAGAAGTGACGGTGAACTATAAAAATGATTTTGCTTTGGGTACTTGGGCTCCGATAAACACCGCGAAAGGACATAAGGTTCAAGTGTTTGTGGATAATGGAAGTGTGGAACTGTTTGTTGACGGCGGTCGCATTGCCATGACTAATCTGGTATTCCCGAATGAACCTTATAACTCCTTACGTTTTTATAGTGAAGGAGGGGAGATGAAAATCTCAGATTTCACAATATATAAATTAGGTCTATAAATAGGTCAGGTGAATAAGATGAAGAAATAAAAAATGAAAAAATAAAAGCCATGAATAACAATAAAAACCTATATGCCAAATTAATTCCGGTGATGCTTTGTTTCTTCGCCATGGGGTTTGTTGACTTGGTGGGGATTGCGTCGAACTATGTAAAGGCTGACTTGGATCTCACAGATTCGCAAGCCAATGTCTTCCCCTCACTGGTCTTTTTCTGGTTCCTGATTTTCTCCGTACCTACGGGTGTTCTGATGAATAAGATAGGGCGCAAAAAGACAGTCCTTTTGAGTTTGATAATCACTTTTGCTTCTTTATTGATTCCTGTTTTTGGAGACGGCTATACCCTCATGCTTATTTCCTTCTCTTTGTTGGGGATTGGTAATGCATTGATGCAAACGTCCTTGAATCCGTTGTTGAGTAATATCATTGCCGGGGACAAGCTGGCAAGTACATTGACTTTCGGACAGTTTGTAAAAGCTATAGCTTCTTTTCTGGCTCCTTATATTGCCATGTGGGGAGCTACTCAGACCATTCCTTCTTTCGGATTGGGATGGAGGGTGCTGTTTCCTGTCTATATGGTTATAGCTGTTTTGGCTATTGCCTTGTTGGGTTCCACACCTATCGAGGAGGAGAAGCCCGATAAGGCATCCGGTTTCAAAGCCTGTTTCGCTCTGTTGGGTAAACCGTTTATTTTGCTATCCTTCATTGGCATCATGTGTCATGTGGGCATTGATGTAGGTACCAATACGACTGCTCCCAAAATATTGATGGAGCGTTTGGATATGACATTGGCTGAGGCCGGTTTTGCGACAAGCCTTTACTTTATTTTCCGTACGGTAGGATGTTTTCTCGGAGCATTTATTTTGCAAAAGGTTTCTGCGAAGTCCTTCTTTGCACTCAGTGTAGTGTTTATGTTACTGGCAATGGCGGGACTTTTTATTTTCCATACGGAAACAATTATTTATATTTGTATTGCCATGATTGGTTTCGGTAACTCCAATGTGTTTTCCATTATCTTCTCGCAGGCGTTGTTTGCGATGCCCGATAAGAAAAATGAAGTTTCCGGACTGATGATTATGGGATTGTTCGGTGGTACGGTATTTCCGTTGGCTATGGGAGTTGCCAGTGACGCGATGGGACAAAGCGGCGCTGTTGCCGTAATGACTGTAGGAGTGATTTACTTGTTATTATATACCTTAAAAATAAAGAAATGACCATGAATAACATTATTGTAGGAATGGGTGAGGCACTATGGGATGTGCTGCCCGAAGGAAAGAAAATTGGTGGTGCTCCGGCAAACTTCGCTTATCATGTATCACAATTCGGTTTCGACAGCCGTGTGGTCAGTGCGATTGGTGATGATAAATTGGGTAATGAGATACTTGAGAACTTTGATAGCAAGAAATTGAATTATCTGATAGAAAAAGTTCCTTATCCCACCGGAACTGTGCAAGTGGAACTGGATCCTAATGGGGTACCTATGTATGATATAAAGGAAGGGGTTGCCTGGGATAATATTCCTTTCACTCCCGCTTTGGAGGAACTGGCCCGTAATACCCGTTCGGTATGTTTCGGTTCATTGGCACAGCGCAGTGTCGTTTCACGGGAGACTATCAACCGTTTCTTGGATACCATGCCCGACGGCGAGGGACAGTGCAAAATCTTTGATGTGAATTTGCGTCAGGGATTCTATACGAAGGAGATTCTTTGCAACTCCATGAAAAAATGCAATATTCTGAAGATTAATGATGAAGAACTGGTCACAGTGAGCCGCATGTTCGGTTATCCCGGTATTGATTTGCAGGATAAATGTTGGATTCTGCTGGCTAAATATAATTTGAAGATGCTGATACTTACTTGTGGTGTTAATGGCAGCTATGTCTTTACTCCGGGTGAGATTTCATTTGTAGAGACTCCGAAGGTGGAAGTAGCTGATACGGTGGGAGCCGGTGATTCTTTCACGGCAACGTTTGTGGCAGCCGTGTTGAAAGGAAAATCGGTTGCCGAAGCGCATAAACTGGCGGTTGAGGTTTCTGCTTATGTATGTACACAAAATGGGGCTATGCCCGAATTGCCTGCCCGTTTGAGGGAACAGTTGGTTGATAACGGGTAAACCTGCTAAGGGGCGTTATGAAAGAAGCTATAGGATTTTCAGGCATATTATAGATGCCTGAAATCCATTTTAAATGTCTGAAGAAACTTTTCGAAGAAACAGGAATGGAGTCCTCGATGATTTTTCCAACGTGTGTGGTGCTCTTTTTCCAGCAGATGTTTGTTTCATTAGCGGTTACCTTTTATCTTTGTGTATCCATAAATATTTTGAGGAACATGAAAAACTATCTTTTATTGTCCATTTTATGCCTCGCCGGAATTCTGATGTCGTGCACTCAGAAGCATACGCGTTATCGCATCGGTGTTTCGCAATGCAGTGATGATGAGTGGCGGCACAAAATGAATAATGAAATAGTTCGTGAAGCTTTATTCTATGATGGGGTAGAGGTGGAGATACGTACGGCAAAAGACAATAACCGGAACCAGATAGCGGATATCAAATATTTTATTGATAAGAAAGTGGACCTGCTTATTGTCGCTCCAAACGAAGCGGCAGCCATTACTCCCGTTGTGGAGAAAGCCTATCGGCAGGGAATACCTGTGGTGGTGATTGACCGTAAGATTCTGTCGGACAAGTACACGGCTTTTGTGGGAGCCGATAATTATGAGATTGGAAAAGATGTGGGGCAATACATTCTCAACCGCCTGCATGGAAAAGGGAAAGTCTTGGAGATAACAGGGCTTGAAGGCTCCACGCCTGCTATGGAACGCCATAAGGGGTTGACGGATGTGCTGAAAGAAGAGCCCGGAATTGAAATAACTGCCAGCGTAGATGGAGCCTGGCTGCAAAGTGTGGCAGGTGAGAAAATGGACTCCGTGTTTCAAACTAATAAGAATATAGATTTGGTGTTTGCCCAGAATGACCGCATGGCTATCGGGGCCTATTTGTCCGCCCGTCAGCAACAGTTGGAAAAGGAAATGTTGTTTGTCGGCATTGATGCGCTGCCCGGTAAGGAATATGGAGTGGAACAGATCATAAACGGGGTGCTGGATGCTACATTTATTTATCCGACCGGAGGTGACAAGGTAGTACAGGTGGCGATGGATATTTTGGAGAAACGCCCGTATGAGAGAGATACTAAGTTATCAACAGCTTTGGTTGATAAAACGAATGCCCGGGTGATGCAATTGCAGACAGACCACATTACCGAACAGGATGGAAAGATAGAACGGCTGAATAATCAGGTGAACGAATATCTGTCCAGATACTCTGCCCAAACCATGTTTCTGTATGCCTGTCTGATTATTCTGTTATTGTTTGCTGCCTTATTGGCGATTATTGTCCGTGCCTATTGGACAAAGAACCGGATGAATATGGAACTGTCCCGTCAAAAGAAAAAATTGGAGGAACAACGTGACCAGCTGATTAGCCTTTCCAAACAATTGGAAGAGGCGACCCATGCCAAACTGGTTTTCTTTACGAATGTCTCTCATGATTTCCGTACTCCACTCACTTTGGTTGCCGATCCGGTGGAGCAACTATTGGAAGATAAGACATTGACTCCCAGACAACAATCCTTATTAAAGGTGGTGCATAAGAATGTACATATCCTGCTGAGGCTTGTCAACCAGATTCTTGATTTTCGTAAGTATGAAAATGATAAATTGGAATTGGTAAGAGCCAATATGAATCTACGGGTGCAGTTGCAGGAATGGAGTCATTCATTCCAAACTTTGGCTTTGAAAAAGCATATCCATTTTGTATTGGAGGTGAATGATGACCGGGCAGATTATCTGATGGCAGTGGATGCCGAGAAAATGGAACGTGTCTATTTCAACTTATTGTCCAATGCGTTTAAGTTCACACCGGAGAATGGAACCATTACGGTTACACTTTCTACTTTGACGAAGGAGGAAGGTGGGAGATATGCCCGTCTGGTAGTTGCTGACACTGGTTCGGGAATCTCTGTCCAACATATCCGGCATATCTTCGACCGCTTTTATCAGATTGATGTAAACCATGCGGGTTCGGGTATCGGCCTTGCCTTGGCAAAGGCTTTTGTCGAACTGCACGGTGGAGAGATAACGGTGGATAGTGTGGAAGGAAAAGGAACTGTATTTACAGTGGATATCCCTATGACAGTAGTGGAAGAGCCGTCTGCAGACCTCGTGCAGGAACCGCGCATTACACAACAGACGGTGGTGGAGGAGCTGGAGGATATGGAAACAGAAGAGCAGATTCCGGATGAGAATAAAGAATGTATCTTGATAATAGATGATAACGCGGATGTGCGTGACTATGTGAAGTCATTACTAAAAGAAGAATATACAGTGATAGAGGCTCCCGACGGGCGTGCCGGATTAAAGAAAGCCATGAAATATGTGCCCGATGCCATAATCTGTGATGTGATGATGCCGGTGATGGATGGATTGGAGTGTTGCAGAAAGTTGAAAACAGAATTGCAGACTTCCCATATTCCGGTGATGTTGCTCACCGCTTGTTCGTTGGATGAACAGCGGATACAGGGATTTGAGTGTGGGGCGGATTCTTATATCTCCAAACCCTTTAATTCCAAACTGTTGCTGGTACGTCTTCGTAATCTGATGGATAACCATAAGCGGTTGAAACAATTCTTCGGGGATAAGACTACTTTATCTAAAGAACCGGTAAGCGACGTGGATAAAGGCTTTGTTGACCGTTTCAGGGAACTGATAGAAGAAAACTTGGCGGATTCTGAATTAAGTGTGGAAGATTTAGGCAGTAAGATGGGATTAAGCAGAGTGCAGCTTTATCGTAAGATTAAGGCGCTTACCAATTATTCTCCCAATGAATTAGTACGTATTGCCAGATTAAAGAAAGCTGCTTCCTTGCTGGCCTCTTCAGAGAAAACCATATCCGAAATAACGTATGAGGTAGGTTTTACTTCTCCTTCTTATTTTACAAAGTGTTACAAGGATTATTTCGGGGAAAGTCCTACGGACTTCTTGAAACGCAGAGGATAAGAACTATATCCCCCGTAGGGAGTAATGCTTACGCTCTACGGGGGATGTATATTTTAAATCAGCGTTGATAAATCTTTCTCAGCTACGAAAGAGAGATTATTAAGAATAATCACTTCTCTTGCTCTGTCGGGATTATCTGTGCGGAAAATCAATATGCCTTTGTTCCCTAACAAGAAGGAATACAGATAAGTGATTCCTATTTTGGCTTCACTGAAAATGGTGATAGCGTCCGCTGCCCGTCCCGGCTGATTATCCAGTGTGATGGCGAACACATCAGAGAGCGCCACAGATATTCCGGCCTCTTTCTGTGTTTCGTATGCGCGTTTGGGTTCCGAGCAGATGATACGGTAAATGCCATATTCCACTGTATCGGCAATAGTGGAGGCAATCAGTTGTATGCCTGCTTCTTTTAATAAGTTCAATACCCTTTGTAGAGTCCCCGATTTATTTTCAATGAAGACGGATAATTGTTGTATAGTCATAAACTTATTTTTTAAAAGGTTTTACGTAAGTCTTTCACGCGGACAGCTTTGCCTTCTGGTTTAGGGAGTGTTCCTTTGGGTACCAGTTTCACACGTGGGGTAACTAATATTTCATCTTTCAATTGGCGAGTGATTTCACGGGTCAATGATTGCAGACGCCCGTAATCGTCAGTGAACAGTTGGCTTAATTCCACTTCTACGGTCATCTCATCATTTGATTCGGCAGTTTCAAGTGTAATCAGATAATCACTGCCCAATTCTTTGAATTGTAACAAAATTGTTTCAATCTGAATGGGGAAGATATTGACCCCTTTCAGGATAATCATATCGTCACTGCGTCCTTTCATTCTGTCCAGACGTTTGTGATGACGGCCACAAGGACATTCGCCCGGCAGAATACGGGTAAGGTCACGGGTGCGGTATCTCAGTAAAGGCATCGCTTCACGATTGATCGTGGTCAACACCAGCTCACCCACTTCCCCTTCGGGTACGGGTTCCAAAGTGTCGGGGTTGATTATTTCTACGATATAATAATCTTCCCATATATGCAGGCCGTTCTGTTCCTGACATTCAAAAGCCACACCGGGACCGCACATTTCGGACATGCCGAAAGAATTGTAAGCTTTTACGCCTAACATATCTTCGATGCGGCGGCGTTGTTCTTCAGAGTGAGGTTCTGCTCCGATAATCAATGTCTTCAGTTTGGTATCACGGCGAGGGTCAATCCCCATTTCCTGCATTACCTCATACATACGGGCTGCATAGCTGGGAATGGCATGCAGGGCAGTGGTTCCGAAATCTGAGATAAACTTTAACTGGCGCTTGGTGTTTCCGGCAGCGGCAGGTACGGTTAACATTCCCAGCCTTTCGGCACCATATTGAAAACCTAGTCCGCCAGTGAACATGCCATAACCGGAAGAGTTTTGGAAAACATCACCTGGACGCAATCCTACCATATAAAGACAACGGGCGACTGCATTGGCCCATTCGTCAAGGTCTTTCTGAGTATGGAGAATGACAGTGGGGTTTCCGGTGGTTCCACTGGATGAGTGAAGGCGGACGGTTTTTTCCAAAGGTACGGATGCCAGTCCGAAGGGATAGGTATCACGTAAATCTTGTTTGGTAGTAAACGGAATTTTTTGTAAATCATCCAGTGAACGGATATCTTCCGGGCTCAGATGACTCTCGGCAAATCGTTGTTTATAGAAAGGGGAATTCATGCAATGACGGACAGTCTTTTGCAAGCGTTCCAATTGCAATTTCTCTATTTCCGGCCGTGTCAGAGTTTCTAACTCTTTGTGTAAATACATAGCATTTTCTGTTTAGTTGGTTATTAGTCCGACAAAAATAGAAAAAAATATAATGCGGTTGGGAATAAGCTGACAAAATATGTATCTTTGGGGGATTTTAATTTAAAAATGTGATGAAAAAGACTTTATTTATAATAGGTATGTTGTTGTGCGTGTTTTCGTTGCACGCTCAGGATATGAAAACTCTCTTTATCGCTATGCCTGATTCGATAGCTCCTTTATTGACAAAGGTAAATCGCGAGGATTGTGTGGATTTTCTGGCAAGTAATATGAAGGCGGAGGTCAAGAACCGTTTTGGAAAGGTGTCCGAGCTGAAAAAGTTGACTGACGATTATTTGTTTCTGCAGACCACGGGAAGTAGTTCTATGGAAATGAAACTGTTGCCCTTGAATGATTCCGTAAAGGTGATTTGTGTGATCAATACAGTTTGTGGTCCGGTTTGTGATAGTGAAATTCGTTTTTATAGTACACGGTGGGAGCAACTGGCGGAAAGTGATTTTATCCGGCTTCCTTCTGTCGAGGCTTTTTATCTGCCGGTAGATACGCTGACTGATGAGGCTTATGTTGCGATTAGAGAGAAAGCAGATATGGAACTGGTGAAAGCTACTTTGTCTGAGGACAAGTCAATCATCTCTTTTACTTATACTACTCCGGAATATCTGGCAAAGACAGAAAGAGAAAAATTGGCAGTGTATATCAAGAAAGAGCCGGTGATATATGAATGGAAAGAAGGAAAGTTTAGTGCATTCCCCTAAAGGGAGTGCAATGTGTTTCAATATAAAAAGGCTGCAACTCAATGAGTTTGCAGCCTTTTTATATTGAAACTTATGTGTAAGTTACAATTTACTTTTTCATACGGTTACCGTAGCGGCTCATGAACTTATCAACACGACCTGCTGTATCCACCAATTTAGATTTACCAGTGTAGAACGGGTGTGATGTATTAGAAATTTCCAGTTTTACCAACGGATAAGTTTCACCTTCGAATTCGATGGTTTCTTTTGTGCTACAAGTTGAACGTGACAAAAATACATCGCCGTTTGACATATCTTTAAATACAACCGGACGATAGTTTTCAGGATGAAGACCTTTTTTCATTTCAGTATATTCTTTTATTGTTATTATTTTACTTATTTGGTAAACAAATTGGGTGTAATGGTCCATTTTGGACCGCAAAGATACGGCTTTTCTTTGAAATAGAAAAAACTTCGGGCTATTTTTTCTTCTAAACCCCTTATTTTCTTCTTTTATAGTATTGTAAGGTAGACATTACAATGTAATTAGTTTATGCGTTCAAGCGAAGAAAATAGTTAATAAAATCATTTTTTATGAGATATTTTTGGTGTGAACTTGCCATAGTTAGCGCATTTATGATTACTTTTGCAGTGGAATTTAATTCACTAACAATTATAAATATTAGAACAATGGTTAATTACAAAGATTTAGGTCTGGTAAACACTAGAGATATGTTTGCTAAGGCTATCAAAGGTGGATATGCAATTCCTGCATTCAACTTCAACAATATGGAACAGATGCAGGCTATCATCAAAGCTGCAGTAGAAACAAAATCTCCGGTTATTTTGCAGGTTTCAAAAGGTGCTCGTCAGTATGCTAACGCTACTTTGTTGCGTTACATGGCTCAGGGTGCTGTAGAATATGCAAAAGAATTAGGTTGTGCAAAACCTGAAATCGTTCTTCATCTGGACCACGGAGATACTTTCGAAACTTGCAAGAGCTGTATCGACTCAGGTTTCTCTTCTGTAATGATCGACGGTTCTCATCTGCCTTATGAAGAAAACGTAGCTTTGACAAAGAAGGTGGTTGACTACGCTCATCAGTTTGATGTAACTGTAGAAGGTGAATTGGGTGTATTGGCCGGTGTGGAAGATGAAGTTTCTTCTGATCATCATACTTATACTGACCCTGAAGAAGTAATTGATTTTGCAACTCGTACAGGTTGCGACTCATTGGCTATCTCTATCGGTACTTCTCACGGTGCATACAAATTTACTCCGGAACAGTGTCACATTGATCCTGCTACAGGTCGTATGGTTCCTCCTCCTTTGGCATTCGAAGTATTGGATGCTGTAATGGAAAAACTTCCGGGATTCCCCATCGTTCTTCATGGTTCTTCATCAGTTCCTCAGGAAGAAGTTGAGACAATCAACAAGTATGGTGGTGCATTGAAGGCTGCTATCGGTATCCCTGAAGAAGAATTGCGAAAGGCTGCCAAGTCTGCTGTTTGCAAAATCAACATTGACTCAGACTCTCGTCTGGCTATGACTGCTGCTGTTCGCAAAGTATTTGCTGAAAAACCAGCTGAATTTGACCCTCGTAAGTACTTAGGTCCGGCTCGTGACAATATGGAAAAACTGTACAAGCACAAAATTATTAACGTGCTGGGTTCAGACAATAAATTGGCTGAATAATTAATTCACCCTATATAAACAGGAAAAAGCTGCTTTCAATAAAGAAAGCAGCTTTTTTTGTTTTAAGACTGGTTTCGGTATTGAAGAGGGGATTTGCCTGTATGTTTCTTGAAATAGCGGCCAAAAAAAAGATTGGTCAGGGAAAGATAATCGGTTGGAGATCTCTTGAATACTTAGGGACGTGGATTGTAATAATGCTTTAATCTCAAGAATTACATGTCGGTCAATAATGCTTTTGGCTGTGTTGCCGGATACGTTTTGTACGATTGTGGAAAGGTAACGGGGAGTGATGAACAGTTCGGCTGCATAAAAAGATACTTCACGTTGGGTGGTACAATGTTTATGAATCAATTGGATGAAACGTTTGAATATCTCTTCCTGACGATTTATTCCTTCGGTCTTTTTTTGCAGGAACAGGTGTTGGGTCTTGTCATAGAAGTCCAGAATGAAGTTTTGAATGAAATTTTTGAAGATCTGAATGCGGAAACTATTATCCCTGTCTTCATAAAGATCTTTCATGACCAAGCTGAGCCCGATGAATGGTTTTACACGTTCTTCAGGGATGACAATGCATGGATGCTCTTTTAGAAAGTGAAAGAAGGAGGGATCCAGACGTGAGGTGATCTCCCAGAAAAGGGTGTCGGAAAAAACAATATAGGAAACGGTAAAATCATGGCTGGCGCAGGTACAATTGAAGATACTGCCGGGGAGAAGCAGAAGTTGGGTGTTCTCCGTCACTTCGTACGCCTGCAAATCAATTTCTATGTGGGCTTTTCCGCTACGGCAATGAAAAATAGATGCGTCTGCTAACTTCATAATCTGATTGGAGCATATATCTATACTTTCTTCTATTCCGGTGATAAACGGTTCATTCTCTGGTAAACTCAATATTTCCATGTTTATTCTTGTTTTGATGCAAAATTAACTATTATTTTTGTTATAATAGGAAATATGTTCTGAATTTGAACAATGGTGACTAATAATTGAATGTGTCGGCTTGAGAAATTCCATCTACCTTTGCGTCCGAAATTAAAAGATTGGAATATGATGACATTGAACAGAAAATGGATGCGACTAATAGTATTAGTTGGTTGTGCTGCTTTGACAGCGTCGTGTAAACAGGCGCCTGTTGCACAAATGGAGGCGGAATATGCGGTATTGAAAGTATCGCCGTCGGATAAAGTTTTGTCTACTACTTATTCGGCTACGATCCGCGGACGTCAGGATATTGATATTTATCCGCAAGTTTCCGGTTTCCTAACACAACTTTGTGTGGAGGAAGGACAGGCAGTACGTAAAGGACAAATCTTATTTATTATTGATCAAGTACCTTATAAGGCGGCATTGGAAACTGCTGTGGCTAATGTGGAATCGGCGAAAGCCGGATTGGCAACAGCACAGTTGACATACGATAGCAAGAAAGAATTGTTTGCAAAGAAAGTAGTTTCTGAATTTGATTTGAAGACGGCAGAAAATTCATGGCTTACTGCCAAGGCCCAGTTGGCCCAGGCGAAAGCGCAGGAGGTGAGTGCTCGCAATAATCTTTCGTATACAGAAGTGAAAAGTCCTGCGGATGGAGTGATTGGTACATTGCCTTATCGGGTAGGTGCATTGGTTAGTGCCAGTTTGCCACAACCGTTGACTACGGTTTCTGATAATTCGGATATGTATGTTTATTTTTCGATGACTGAAAATCAATTGTTGGCTCTGACCCGTCAATATGGTTCCAAAGCAGAAGCGTTGAAAAATATGCCGGAAGTGGAACTGCAATTGAATGACAAGTCTATGTATGGCGAAAAGGGGCGTATTGAAACCATCAGTGGGGTGGTAGACCGTAATACGGGTACCGCGAGTCTGCGTGCCGTATTCCCGAATAAGAATGGGTTGCTGTATAGCGGAACATCGGGAAATGTGATCCTTCCGGTTACGATGAAAGGAAGTTTGGTT
The DNA here is from genome assembly GCF_013009555.1 of Phocaeicola dorei. NCBI lineage: Bacteria > Pseudomonadati > Bacteroidota > Bacteroidia > Bacteroidales > Bacteroidaceae > Phocaeicola > Phocaeicola dorei. Next base: position 501,029 of record NZ_CP046176.1, read on the forward strand.
ATTCCTCAGGCTACAACTTTTGAAATTCAGGATATTACATATGTATATAAAGTCGTGGACGGCAAGGCACAATCAGCTCCTGTTAGTGTGACCCGTGTAAATGGAGGACAGGAATATATCGTGAACGATGGATTGAAAGAGGGAGATATCATTGTTGCAGAAGGCGTAGGCTTGCTGCGTGAAGGTACTCCGGTTAAAGTAAAACAAAACTAAGAAGAAAATGAATTTAAGAACCTTTATAGAACGCCCCATCCTGTCGGCTGTTATTTCTATTTCGATAGTAGTAGTGGGGATTATCGGGTTGTTCACTTTGCCCGTCGAGCAATACCCGGATATAGCTCCGCCTACCATTCAGGTAAGCACTTCTTATTTCGGTGCCAGTGCGGAAACTCTTCAGAAGAGTGTTATCGCTCCGTTGGAGGAAGCGATTAACGGTGTGGAAAATATGACTTATATGACTTCTACCGCTTCAAATGCCGGAGTTGTAGATATTACTGTGTATTTTAAACAAGGAACAGATCCTGATATGGCGGCTGTTAATGTGCAAAATCGTGTATCCAAGGCGACCGGACAGCTTCCTGCCGAAGTGACTCAGGTGGGTGTGACTACCTCAAAGCGGCAGACCAGTATTTTGCAGATGTTCTCACTATATAGTCCGGATGATTCGTATGATGAGAAATTCTTGTCCAACTATATCAGTATTAATTTGAAACCTGCAATTCTTCGTATCCAGGGTGTGGGTGATATGATGATTATGGGTGGTGACTATAGTATGCGTATCTGGATGAAGCCTGACGTGATGGCCCAGTATAAATTGATTCCATCGGATGTGACACAAGTGTTGGCTGAACAGAATATTGAATCGGCTACCGGCTCATTCGGCGAAAACTCTGATGAAACTTATCAATATACAATGAAGTACAAAGGTCGTTTGATTACTCCGGAAGAGTTTGGGGAAATTGTGATCCGGTCTTCGGATAATGGCGAAGTGTTGAAGCTGAAAGAAATTGCCGATATAGAGATGGGCGAGGAAAGCTATGCCTATCACGGGGCTATGAATGGTCATCCTGGTATTTCCTGTATGATTTTTCAGACGGCAGGATCTAATGCAACAGAAGTAAATAATAATATTGATGCCTTTTTGGAAGAAGCAAAGAAAGATCTGCCCAAAGGGGTGGAGATGGTTCAGGTAATGAGCTCCAATGACTTTTTGTATGCATCTATTCATGAGGTGATAAAGACCTTGTTTGAGGCCATTTTTTTTGGTAATCTTAATTGTATATGTATTCTTGCAGGATATTCGTTCTACTATTATTCCATTGGTGGGGATCATTGTATCCTTGATTGGTACATTTGCTTTTATGTCCATAGCAGGATTCAGTATCAACCTGATTACCCTGTTTGCTTTGGTGTTGGTGATCGGTACGGTGGTGGATGATGCTATCGTTGTCGTCGAGGCGGTGCAGGCGCGTTTTGATGTGGGGTATCGTTCTTCTTATATGGCTAGTATTGATGCGATGAAGGGGATTAGTAATGCGGTCATTTCTTCCTCGTTGGTATTTATGGCTGTGTTTATTCCGGTTTCGTTTATGAGTGGAACTTCCGGTACTTTCTATACTCAGTTTGGTTTGACTATGGCGGTTGCCGTAGGTATCTCTGCCGTCAATGCACTGACTTTGAGTCCGGCGCTGTGTGCTTTGTTCTTGAAACCGTATATCAATGAGGATGGGACAGAAAAAAATAATTTTGCAGCACGTTTCCGTAAAGCGTTCAATGCTGCTTTCGATGCAATGATTGAAAGATATAAGAAAGGGGTATTGTTCTTTATTAAACGCAAATGGATGGTATGGACACTTCTTGTGGCCTCGGTAGTACTATTGGCTTTCTTAATGAATACAACTAAAACCAGTTTGGTGCCTGATGAAGACCAGGGGGTTGTATTTGTGAATGTCAGCACGGCGGCAGGTAGTTCATTAAAAACGACTAATGACGTAATGATGCGTATTGAAAAGCGCATGATGGATATTCCTCAGGTGCTGCATGTGCAGCGTGTGGCAGGTTATGGTCTGCTAGCCGGACAGGGTAATTCTTTTGGTATGTTGATTCTGAAGCTGAAACCTTGGGATGAGCGTGAAGGAAAGGAAAATGATGTTCAGGCTGTAATCGGACAAGTGTATGGTCGTACGGCGGATATCAAGGATGCCAGTATATTTGCTATTTCTCCGGGTATGATTCCGGGGTATGGTATGGGTAATGCGTTGGAACTCCATATGCAGGATAAACAAGGTGGTGATGTGGGCACTTTCTTCAATACCACTCAACAATATCTGGGTGCTCTGAACCAACGTCCCGAGATCGCGATGGCATACTCTACTTTTGATATCCGTTATCCGCAATGGACGGTAGAAGTGGATGCGTCCAAATGTAAGCGTGCCGGTATCACTCCGGATGCTGTGCTAAGCACATTGTCTGGCTATTATGGTGGGCAGTATGTCTCAAATTTTAATCGTTTTTCTAAAGTGTATAAGGTTATGATTCAGGCAGATCCGAAATATCGTGTGGATGAAAGCTCATTGAATAATATCTTTGTGCGTATGTCTAATGGCGAGATGGCTCCTCTCAGCCAGTTTGTGACATTGACCCGCAGTTATGGGGCAGAATCGTTGAGCCGTTTTAATATGTTCAACTCTATTGCTGTAAATGCAATGCCTGCCGAAGGGTATAGTACCGGTGATGCTATCCGTGCCGTTCAGGAAACTGCCGTACAGGCACTTCCCAAAGGTTTTGGGTACGATTTTGGTGGTATTACTCGTGAAGAGACCGACCAAGGAGGTACTACCATTATCATCTTTGCTATCTGTTTCTTGATGATTTACCTGATTTTAAGTGCACTTTATGAAAGTTTCCTCATTCCGTTTGCAGTGTTGTTGTCTGTTCCGTTTGGGTTGATGGGTAGCTTCCTGTTTGCAAAGATGATGGGACTGGAGAACAATATTTATTTGCAGACTGGTTTGATTATGTTGATTGGTTTGCTTGCTAAGACTGCCATTTTGTTGACCGAGTACGCCGCCGAGCGTCGTAAGGCAGGTATGAGTCTGACTTCCGCCGCACTTTCTGCCGCCAAAGCCCGTTTGCGTCCTATCTTGATGACGGCTGGAACAATGATTTTCGGTCTGTTCCCGTTGATGGTTGCCAGTGGAGTAGGTGCTAATGGAAACAGTTCACTGGGAACAGGTACTGTGGGTGGTATGGTGATCGGTACGCTGGCGTTGCTGTTTATTGTACCTTCTTTGTTTATCGTATTCCAATATTTACAGGAAAAGGTACGTCCTATTCAGTTTCAGCCGGCGGCCGATTGGCAGATTCAAGAGGAATGTGTAGAAGCAAAAGAAGAAAGACAACACCACATTGAAAGCAAAAACGAAGAGAAAAAATGAAAAAACAGATCATCACTCTGACTGTCGCAGCACTCACACTGAGTAGCTGCGGCATATATACCAAATATAAACCTGCAACCGAAGTGCCCGATAATTTGTATGGGGAAGAGGTGGCGGTTGCTGATACCGTGGATAATATCGGCAATCTGAGCTGGCAGGAGATTTTTACTGATCCGCGGCTTCAGGAATTGATAGAGCAAGGCTTGCGGAACAATACGGATTTGCAGTCAGCACAATGGCGTGTGAAGGAGGCGGAAGCTGCTATGCTGTCAGCCAAATTGGCTTATCTGCCTTCTTTCGCTCTGTCACCTCAGGGGACAGCAAGTAGTTTTGACAAAGGAAAAGCTGCACAAACTTATACTTTACCAGTCGCGGCAAGTTGGGAAATTGATATTTTCGGCCGTATCCGTAATGCGAAACGCCAGGCGAAAGCATTGCTGGAACAGAGCCGTGACTATAAACAGGCTGTCCGGACACAGCTGATAGCCGGTATAGCTAATACTTACTATACCTTGCTGATGCTGGACAATCAGCTGGCCATCTCTGTCCGGACTGAAAAGTCTTGGAAAGAAACCGTAGATGCGACCCGTGCTCTGATGGAAGCCGGATTGGCAAATGAAGCTGCCGTTTCACAAATGGAAGCTACATACTATACTATATGTACTTCAGTTCTTGATCTGAAAGAACAAATTAACCAGGTAGAAAACAGTTTGTCGTTGTTGTTGGCTGAACCTCCTCATGCTATTAAGAGGACGGGCACATGGGACAGCTCTTACATGTTGAAGGAACATTTCCCGGTAGGCATCCCTGTGCAAATGCTTGCCAACCGTCCCGATGTACGCAGTGCGGAGCGTTCGTTGGAAGCAGCTTTCTATGCCACAAATCAGGCTCGTTCCGCCTTTTATCCTTCTATTGTTTTAAGTGGAAGTGCGGGATGGACTAATTCTGCAGGAAGTATGATTGTCAATCCGGGCAAGTTCATTGCAACGGCGGTAGCTTCGTTAACCCAGCCACTTTTTAATAAAGGTGCGAACATAGCACAGCTAAAGATAGCTAAAGCTCAGCAAGAAGAAGCAAAACTGAGTTTTCAACAGGCTTTGTTGAATGCAGGAAGTGAAGTGAACGAGGCTTTGGTGAAATATCAGACGGCCCGTGATAAATCAGCTTATTATGATAAACAAATAAATTCATTAAATAAAGCTTTGGAAAGTACCTCTTTGCTGATGCAACATGGGAATACAACTTATCTGGAAGTTTTGACGGCTCAGCAGACTCTGCTTAATGCGGAGTTAACTCAGGTTGCTAACCGTTTTACTGAAATGCAAGGCGTAATCAATCTCTATCAGGCATTGGGTGGAGGTCGTGACTAATTTAGCATACTGTTATCTTCAACGTGTTGAAGAAAGAGAACGCTGCTCTCCGTGAGGAAAGCAGCGTTCTTTTATGGTTGTCAAGGTCCTACTATAACACAAACCGGATTAGATTCTTCATTGATTTCCTGTAAAAAGCTTAGCTTTCCTTCTTGGACAATTCCCGGATTTTTATCCATCCATTCGTCTATTTTCCCTATCTCCAATAAAGCGGCATACTCTCCTTCTTCTGTACAAGTGATGGGATAGAAAGGCATGAAATGCGTCAGGTCATCTGTCAGCCCCACAGTGGCATCATTCATATAAGTAATATGTTTTTCTTTGTCGTAAATACCGTAGAACGGTTTTTTCTTATCGTATAATCCTTGTAGAGATATAAAGAAGAGATGTTTGGGAGTTTCCAGAATACTGGTTATAACGATGTATTTGTCTGTATCTTCTTTTTGTCCCATTTTCTCAGCTGGGAAATGCCATTGTCTGGTATGGAAGGTGGTATGGACAGTAGCTTCGTGTCCTTTGATGTCATAGATTGTGTCATTGAACGCTTTTCTGAAACGTATGCTGCCGTTACTCAGCCAAAGTGAAGGCTGGTCTATAGGAAGAACGGTCATTGTTCCATTCTGGTAATTTATATATATTAATCCTCCTATGTTAGCGTTGCCGGGTAATTGCTTGAATACGTTGATGCTGGATATCTGATCCATGCCCATAGGGTTACCTGGATTGGCAAATTCCGGCAATGAGTCTTTTATTTCTCCCTGTTCGTTGAAGTAAAGTAACGCACTTGCTTGCGGTTGTCCTATTCCTTCTCCATAATGAGCAAGAATAAGGGAGTCGGAAAAAGTGAAGTAAAGGGATGGGGAAATCTTTTGTGGCAGGTTTACTTGCCCTAGATAATTACCTTTTGTGTCGTATTTTACCAACTTGTCGGGTTGGCGATAAAAGTAGAGATTGTTGGTATGGGGGTGAATAAAGCAGCTGGCATTGCTGTATCCTTTTGGATCTTCCCCTTTGTGCCCGATGCTGCCAAGATATTTTCCGGTTTGTTTGTCGAATGACAGGCATCGTCCGTTGGTAGAGACAAAGATACGGCCTTTAGATAGTTTGATGGAATAAGAGTTGCCAATCAGGGATGAGTCTGTTGTTTCTAAAGGGATATAACGGATCTGTTTTCCCAATTGGGAGATCTTTAATTCTGTGAGGTGTTCCAGACTTGCGGCAATGTCAATTGCATTCGGGGCATTTGCCTTGTTTTGGGGGGCACAGGAGCCTAATAATAGGAGCAGGCCGCCTAGCATGATTTGCTTCTTCATAGTAGTATTGTTTTATGAAAGAAAAGAAGTTGTTTGCATGGACAACTTCTTTTCTTTGTGTTTAAATGATGTTGTGTTTGTTATCTTGCTGCAAAAAACAAAGAGTTTCCTATAGCTATTCTTGCGGTAGCAATACCTTGTGCATCAGGAGTGACAGTCATGGAGGTTCCGTTTTGCAGGCTCAAAGTAGCTGTCCCGTCTTCGTTCATTTTCACAAGTTCGAAGCTCTGTTCGCCAGAAACAGCGTTCCATGTATTGTTTTCTTTGTTGTAGACCAAATCTACAGATTTGTCTTCTCCTTTTTTGGTAATGGTATAACCGTTTTCGTTGGTTTTAACCAAGTATTCGCCATTTTCTCCTTGCACTGTTTTTACTTCACCGATAGAAGCTGTAGGGTTAGAACCGCTCCAGAATTCGATGGAATTTAAAACCAATACATCCGCCAGATAAGCAATTTCATAAACAGGGACAATATGGAAAGCGAGAAAGATAAGTTCGTTGACAAACTTGTTGCTTACTCCCTGATTCCAGTCTTTCAAACTATTCCATAATCCGAAAGAACCGATGCATGATGAAAATAAGACGCTGCCACTCAACGTGGCGCAAACAAGAAATGTTTTGCTTTTTTTCATGATCAATAAAGTTAAGTTTATAAAAAGTAATTTTATGACGATTTCCTACAATAAAACGATTTAATCGTCACGCAAAGATAGAACTTTTTTATGGAAAGAGGCTTCTCTACCTAAAAAACTGTATCTTTGTAAGCTGAACATGAAAAACTATTAATCAAAAATCTTATAAAAGAATGAAAGAACAAATTCAAAAAAAGCTCAATGACTCCAAGGCTCTTCGGTGGAGTGTGTTGGCGCTGGTGGCCTTCACCATGCTATGCGGTTATTTTTTGACCGATGTAATGTCCCCCTTAAAACCGATGCTTGAAAAGGAGCTGCTGTGGGATAGTCTGGATTATGGTATTTTTACCAGTGCATACGGTTGGTTCAATGTTTTTGCCTTTATGCTTATTATCGGTGGTATCATTCTGGATAAGATGGGAGTGCGTTTTACTGGGATGGGAGCATGCCTTTTGATGGTGTTGGGCTGTGGATTAAAATATTATGCTATTTCTACTACATTTGCTGAGGGAAGCACTTTGCTTGGAATGAAAACCCAGGTAGGAATGGCTGCGTTGGGATATGCTATATTTGGTGTCGGTGTAGAGATTGCAGGTATCACGGTCTCAAAAATTATTGTGAAGTGGTTCAAAGGAAAAGAAATGGCTTTGTCCATGGGCATGGAGATGGCGACAGCTCGTTTAGGCACTATGCTGGCTTTGGCTGTTACGGTTCCTATCGCTACTTTCTTTGGAATTACTGATGATGAGGGTGTGTTCCATCCTAATATCCCTGCTCCATTGTTGCTGTGCCTTACTATGCTTTGTATTGGTACGATAGCATTTTTTATTTATACTTTCTATGACAAGAAATTGGATGCTTCTTTAGAAGAGGAAGGGGCGGAACCTGAAGAGCCTTTCCGTATGAAAGATATTTGGTTGATTGTAACCAATAAAGGATTTTGGCTGATTGCGTTGCTGTGTGTGTTGTTTTATTCTGCCGTATTCCCTTTCTTGAAATATGCCACAGACCTGATGGTGCAGAAATATAATGTAGATCCGGAATTGGCAGGTACTATTCCTAGTCTGTTACCATTGGGAACTTTGTTCCTTACTCCGCTTTTCGGTAATGTGTATGATCGGATAGGCAAGGGAGCTACGCTGATGATCATCGGTTCTGTGCTGTTGATTTTTGTTCATACAATGTTTGCGTTACCTATCTTGAATGTATGGTGGTTTGCTACTATCATTATGATTATATTGGGGATTGGCTTTTCTTTGGTGCCATCGGCTATGTGGCCCTCTGTTCCTAAGATTATTCCGGAAAAGCAGTTGGGTACAGCTTACGCTTTGATCTTCTGGGTACAAAACTGGGGGTTGATGGGTGTGCCTGCCTTGATTGGTTTTGTCTTGAATGAGTATTGCAAAGGACCGGTAGTAGATGGGATGCAGACTTATGATTATACACTTCCCATGTGGATATTTGCAGGCTTTGGTGTGGCTGCGTTGTTCTTTGCTTTGTGGCTGAAAGGTGAGAATAAGAAAAAGGGGTATGGATTGGAGGAACCAAATATCAAAAAATAATTGATTGTCTTTTAGTGAAAATGAGGGTATCCATGCACTGGATACCCTCATTTTGCTATATAGGGGTGAGATGAAGTTTTAGTCTTTATCAATCTTCACAATTCCTCCGGTATTAGGATTAAAGATCACTCGTGTGTTTACTTTTTTATTAAAAAGGTTATCTACCAGACATTCCGTTGTTCCAAATTGTGTAACAGGTAGTTCTCCGTCAAAATAACGTTTGTTTGGAGTGAATACGGTAACCTGAGCTTTTCCCGGAATATTATAAATAACACCATCCATTTTCTTTTTTTCTTTGCCTTTCGGATCCACTGGTGGCAGTGTTTCTTGGTTGATGATGGAGATATAATAAGGTTCACCGGATAAATTATCGGCATCCAGCATCCCTAGTTTCTTTGAGAAACGGAAAGCGACTTTTTCTTTCATGCCTGCTTCTGGCTTTATGCGGATGGTAAACGATTTTTCTGTGCGGTCTGTTGTGCCGGCAAACATTTGCATCATGGCTTGTTCCTGTTCATCCAGATTGTCCAGCATGAGTTTTAAAGCAGCTCCGTCTTTGGGCATATAATCTGCTTGCCCGCGGGTTAGGCTGTTTTTGCTTTCTCGTATATTGTAGATTTCTTTCGCCACCAATTCAGCCATTTTAGCGGTAGAACCGGCTATCAGAATCTCTTCGGTCATAAAACTGCGTGGGTCAATACGTTTTTTGGCCGTATCGGCAACCTTTGTTACAGGTGCTTTTTCTATAGGAGAGGTGGTGTTGATAGCCTTTATGATTCCTTCAGGAGTCAATTCTACTTGTGAGGCGGCACTTTTGTCTTTCAGTTTTACAGCGTATGCATTGTCCGGATCAGGAATGCCTATGGAATTTACCTTGATACTGTTTATTTCCCAATGTTCTTCCGGTTGGGATGATATGCCTGTCAGGCGCAGATAGCGGTCGGCGTATTGGCAGAATTCTCCGGGAGTGTAGACAACTTTGGTTGCGATGACTTGCAATTCTATTTCGGTCTTAGGCAAATAATAAACCACTCCTTCTCCCATGGTTCCGGGAGTATATGTACTGACATCTTGTGCGGTGCCGCTCAATGAAACCAGCAACCCTGCTGCGATTAATCCTTTTTTCATATTTCTATATTCTATCATATATGTAAGCAAATATAGCTATTCTTTTGTAAATCTGCCTTTTGTTTCTGTTAATTTCTTCCATGCTGCGGGTAATGCGTCAATAAGATCACTTGAGGTGGTCCCTATTTCTCCTTTTTCTTCCGCCGCAATGTCTCCTGCCAGACCATGTACGTAGACCCCCAGGCGGCATGCGTCTTCTTGAGTATATCCTTGTGCCAATAAGGCTGCCAGAATACCGGTCAGCACATCACCGCTGCCGGCAGTTGCCATACCTGGATTCCCGGTGGGATTGAAATAACAATTTCCTTCGGGGGTGACAACTGTGCTCCATGATCCCTTTATAATGATATAACTTTGCAGATAGGCAGCCAGTTCTTTAGTCTTTGTCAGCCGTTCGTAAGTATCCATGCATTTACCAATCAGTCGTTCCAGTTCTTTTAGATGGGGGGTGAGAATACAACGCTTCGGCATCCGGCTGAGCCAGTTGCGGTGAGTGCCGAAAATATTAATGGCATCCGCATCCAATACTAAAGGTACCGGACAACCTTGTATTTGTTCCATCATGGCTAACGCTGTATCTTCTTCTTGTCCCAATCCCGGACCGATGGCTATGGCTTGATAACGGTCTGTATCTACGGGTTCGACAAAATAATGGTCGTGTATGTCTGTCTGTACAATGGCTTCGGGGACAGTGGTCTGAAGTAAATCATGGTTGTGGATAGGTACATGGACAGTCAGTAATCCCACTCCCGAACGCAGGCAGGCACGGGCAGATAAAATGGATGCTCCTGCCATGCCATAAGATCCTGCGATGAGCAGTGCATGTCCGAAAGCTCCCTTGTGGGCAAATCGTTTCCGCGGTTTGATGAGGCTGCGAATTTCTTCTTCCTCTGTGATATAGTAGGGACTTTGTGCTGTATCAATAAAGTCTTTTTTCAGTTGGATGTCCAATAGTTGCCATTCGCCTACAATGTCTTCGTTTTCGGGGAAAAGAAAGGATAGCTTAGGTAACTGAATGCTGAGAGTGACATCCGCACGTATCATGTTTTGGCGGATGTTATAAGTGTTGTCCTCACACATTAATCCTGAAGGTACATCAATGGCTACTACCTGTGCCTTGGATGCATTAATATATTTCACTACGGCAGCAAATCCGCCGTTCAGTGGTTTATTGAGTCCGGAACCGAATAATCCGTCTACTACCAGATGCTTTTCTGTCAAGACTGGGGGATCAAATTGTGTGCTTACTTCGGTAAAGTAGACCGAGCCGCATTCTTTTAACCGTTCAAGATTAGTCTGACATTCTTCCGACAGTTTTCCTTTGGTGTTAAACAGAAAGACTTCTACGTGATAGTTTTGTTTAGACAACATACGGGCTACGGCAAGCGCATCGCCCCCATTATTTCCCGGTCCGGCGAATACTGCAATATGGAAAGAAGTATCCCATCGGTGGGTAATGGCACGAGTCAGCTCTTCGGCTGCCCGTTCCATCAAATCAATGGAGGCAACCGGTTCTTTGGCAATCGTGTACTTGTCCAGCTCTTTTAGTTGGGTGCTCGAAATAATTTTCATGACAATCTCTTTTGTTTGAACGTACAAAGATAACACTATTTACAAAAAGAGGTTATGTGAATACTTCGATACTTGGAATAAAAATGTTATTTTTGCAGCAATTTAATAAAATAGCGGTTATGGATACCATTCAAATCAAAGATAAACGTTTCACTCCTTTCATTCCTGAAGAACGGATCTTAAAAGAAGTGGCACGGGTAGCGAGTGAGATTAATCGGGATTTAGAAGGAACTAATCCCTTGTTTTTAAGTGTATTGAACGGCGCGTTCATGTTTGCTGCCGACTTGATGCGTAACCTTACCATTCCTAGTGAAATTTCTTTCGTGAAACTGGCCTCTTATGCAGGAACTTCTTCTACCGGAAAGGTAAAAGAGTTAGTAGGTTTGAATGATAATATTGAGGGTCGTACAGTGGTGATTGTGGAAGATATAGTGGATACCGGGGTGACAATGAAGCACTTGTTGGAAACATTACAAGCTGGAAAACCGAAAGAAATCCGTATTGCTACCTTGTTATTGAAACCTGATAAATTGGAGGTGGAACTGGATATACATTATGTGGCCATGCGTATTCCCAATGATTTTATTGTGGGGTATGGTTTGGATTATGATGGTTTGGGACGTAACTATCGGGATATTTACACCGTAATGGAATGAAATTTGTACAACTAAATATAAAAATAAAGGATAAAACAAGATGTTGAACATTGTAATTTTTGGAGCTCCGGGTTCTGGTAAGGGTACTCAGAGTGAACGTATTGTAGAGAAGTTCGGTATTAATCACATTTCAACAGGGGATGTGCTTCGTGCTGAGATTAAGAAGGGTACAGAATTGGGAAAGACAGCCAAAGGATATATTGATCAGGGCCAGTTGTTGCCTGATGAATTGATTATTGATATTCTGGCAAGCACGCTGGATAGTTTCAAGGAAAGCAAAGGGGTTATTTTTGATGGGTTCCCCAGAACCATCGCCCAGGCAGAAGCGTTGAAGAAAATGCTGGCCGAACGTGGACAGGAAGTATCTGTTATGTTGGATTTGGATGTACCCGAAGAAGAACTGATGACCCGCCTGATTAAGCGTGGACAGGAATCGGGACGTGCTGATGATAACGAAGAAACAATAAAGAAGCGTTTGGTTGTTTATCACTCGCAGACGGCTCCGCTGATTGACTGGTACAAGAACGAAGGTAAATATCAGCATATTCACGGCTTGGGTACGATGGATGCTATTTTTGCCGACATTGTTGCTACTGTCGAAAAATTATAATAATGTGCTAATGTGCTGATGTAGCAGTCCACCAAAGTGTCAGTCAGCATAATGATACATGGAGTACAGTTTCATTGGCACATTAGTAAGTTGGAAAATTAGTAAATTATTAATTATGGCTGAATCGAATTTTGTTGATTATGTGAAGATATATTGCCGCTCGGGTAAGGGCGGGCGAGGCTCTGCGCATATGCGTCGTGAGAAGTATGTACCCAATGGTGGTCCTGACGGTGGTGATGGCGGTAGAGGAGGTCATGTTATTTTGCGGGGAAACCGTAATTATTGGACATTGCTTCATCTGAAGTATGACCGCCACGTGTTTGCCACACACGGTGGCAATGGCTCAAAGAATAAAAGCTTTGGTAAAGATGGTGAAGACAAAGTTATTGAAGTACCTTGTGGTACAGTGGTTTATAATGCTGAAACAGGTGAATATATCTGTGATATCACCGAACACGGACAAGAAATAACTCTGTTGAAGGGAGGACGTGGGGGATTGGGAAACTGGCACTTCCGTACAGCAACCCGCCAGGCGCCACGTTTTGCACAACCGGGAGAACCCATGCAGGAACTGATGGTTATTTTAGAATTAAAACTGTTGGCTGATGTAGGTTTGGTAGGTTTTCCTAATGCAGGGAAATCCACTTTATTGTCTACTGTATCGGCGGCACGTCCTAAAATAGCCAATTATCCGTTTACTACGCTGGAGCCGAATTTGGGCATCGTGTCCTATCGTGAAGGAAAATCCTTTGTCATGGCGGATATTCCCGGAATTATTGAAGGGGCCAGTGAGGGAAAAGGACTGGGACTTCGTTTCCTGCGCCATATAGAACGCAACTCTTTGTTACTCTTTATGGTACCGGGTGATACAGATGATATCCGTAAGGAATATGAAATCCTGCTGAATGAGTTGGCTACCTTCAACCCGGAAATGTTGGATAAACAACGTGTGCTTGCCATTACCAAAAGTGACATGTTGGATGAAGAACTGATTGCCATGTTGGAACCGACATTGCCGGATAATGTTCCGCATATCTTTATCTCATCGGTGACTGGTCTGGGGATACAGCAGCTGAAGGATATTTTATGGACAGAATTGAATAAAGACAGCAATAAGTTGGAAGGTGTCCGTACGGAAACAATTGTTCATCGCGCCAAAGATGTTGCCAAACTGCAGGAAGAGTTGAAAGACATGGGTGAGGATGAGGACTTTGAATATAAATATGAAGAAGATGCCGATGATGACTTCGATTATGAATATGAAGATGAGGATTGGGACGAAGAAGAGGAAAAGAAATGAAATGGCTGACATCAGATAATAAAATGTTGGGATATGAGCTGATGAAGGCATATCCCAACATTTCTTGTTTTTCTACCACCCGTCACGGAGGTTGTAGTAAGGGGAACTACACCTCGTTCAATTGTAACGGATATTGCGGGGACGAGGCAGAAGATGTGAACCGCAACCGGGAATTGCTGCGTAGCTTGCTGCCCGGGGAATCGGTAGAACTCGTGATTCCGCACCAGACCCATAGTGACCATGTGAAAGTTGTGGATACTATTCATGTAAATACTGAATTGGAAGGAGTGGATGCATTGGTAACAGACATTCCCGGTTATTGCTTGTGTGTATCTACGGCCGACTGTGTTCCTGTTTTGTTATACGATACTCGAAAGAAGGTAGTGGCTGCCATTCATGCCGGATGGCGTGGTACGGTGGCCCGGATTGTAGAGAAGACAGTTTCGGTCATGAGCGATCAATACGGTTCGCAAGGGAAGGATCTCATTGCTTGCATCGGTCCCAGTATTTCATTGGAGGCTTTTGAAGTAGGGGATGAAGTTTATCAAGCTTTTTATGAGGCGGGGTTTGATATGAATCAGATAGCCCGTAAAGAAGCAAAATGGCATATTGATTTGTGGAAAGCCAACCGTCAGCAGCTGTTGACATACGGTGTGAAACCTGAACATATTGAGGTATCCGGCATTTGTACGTATCATAATAACGATGATTTCTTTTCGGCTCGCCGGCAAGGAATTCGGTCGGGAAGGATATTATCGGGCATTCTTTTAGGTGTCTGAGGAACACACTCATTGGAATAACGCAGTATAAAAATGAATATGGAAATAAAAGTATCGAAAGAAATAAAGAAAGCCTGTCCGCAGTTTGCCGGTATAGCCATCCGTGCTACGGTAAAAAACACTGCTTATAGCGAATCTTTGTGGAAAAAGATAGACGAGTTCACTGTACGCTATCGTGAAATGTACACTACGGATTCCATTAAGGATATGGTTACGATTCATGCCACTCGGGAGGCTTATAAGAAATGTGGAAAAGACCCTAGCCGTTATCGTCCTTCGGGGGAAGCGCTTTGCCGTAGAATCCTGCGTGGAATTCCCTTGTATCAGATAGATACTTTGGTAGATCTGATTAACTTGGTATCTATTCGTTACGGATATTCCATCGGCGGCTTTGATGCGGATAAAATACAAGGAGATACATTGGTGCTGGGTATCGGTAAATCCGGAGAACCTTATGAAGGGATAGGACGTGGAGAGTTGAATATAGAAGGAATGCCTGTTTACAGAGATGCTATGGGCGGAATCGGTACACCAACCAGTGATAATGAGCGTACTAAACTGGAGGCGGGAACTACGCATCTGCTGACCATTATTAATGGATATAGTGGCAAGGAAGGTTTGCAGGAAGCGGCAGATTATATGTTGGAGCTCTTGAAAGAGTTTGCAGCGTCCAAGGATGAAGAATTAATTTATTTTTAAAATAAGATAATGAAAAGCACACAATTACTATTTTTATTGTTCATAAGTGTGGTAGCATGGGCTGGGGGACCGGCTAAGAGTAATTTTACCGCGATGGAAGTGAACCATATCAGAGTCAATACCCCCGGGCTCTTTAATGAGCGCAAAAGTTTCTCCATTCATCTGGATAGTATAAAAGAGAATGAATATTGTTTTCCTCTTCCCGGTGGTAAAGTGATTTCTGCATACGGAGCTCGCCGGGGGCACAGTGGAACGGATATAAAGACTAAGGCCAATGATACTATCCGCTGTGCATTTGATGGAATAGTACGTATGGCAAAAACATACGCTGCTTATGGAAATGTAGTTGTTGTGCGTCATGATAATGGATTGGAAAGTATTTATAGTCATAATTCCCGGAACTTGGTAAAATCCGGAGATATCGTGAAGGCCGGTGATGCAGTAGGGCTGACAGGCAGAACCGGACGTGCCACTACCGAACACCTTCATTTGGAATTCCGGATAGATGGACAACATTTTAATCCGAATCTGATTTTTGATATGAAAGGTCGTACTTTGCGCAAAACGGAAATTGTTTGTGCCAAAACCGGCAATAGAGTGATAGTAAAACAGAATTTAACGCCTAAAAAATGAGACGATGGATATAGAAAAAGCAATCACTGAAGGAATTGTATTCAAAGGTGGTAAATCTCCTAATGGTAAACAAGAAGATAAAGTGAAGACCAAGGCTAAAAAGAAAAGTTATATAACAGGGTTGCATGGGTCGGGAGCTGCCAAGATGAAAGCTGAGTTTCGTAAAAAACGTGCTAACAGACATAAGAATAAATAGGAATGTAGATTGAATTTAATATTCAGTATTTTATTAATAATTAACTAATTATCCTCTCTTTTGTTTTGGAATTATTCGTTCTTGTGTAAAATATGTTGCAAAATATAAAATAAACAGTACCTTTACAATGCAAAACACAAAGAAGGCAAACCTCTTCAGCGTGAATCAATAGGTAAAAAGTTTAATTTAAAAATGACAAAAGAGATGAAAAAGATTGTATTGTCTGTTATTGTAGCATTGATTGCTATTACTGCAAATGCGCAGGTGTATGTAGGTGGAACATTTGGAGTAGGTTCTGATAAAGTGGAAACAGAAGGAACAGAAGTAAGGAATACTACTTTCAAGATTCTGCCGGAAGTCGGTTATGAACTAAGTGAAGATTGGTCTGTCGGTACAGTAGTCGGTTATGAATATAATAAAAGCGGTGATGTGAAAACTAATACTTTCACTATTGTTCCTTATGCACGTTATTTCTTTTTGAGTAGTAATGTGGTCCGGTTATTTGCCGATGGCGGATTTGGCTTTTCTACTTCAAAAACGAAGGGAAATGACGCTTTGAATTCGTGGAATATTGGTATTAAACCGGGTATTGCCATCAAATTGTCTGATCATTTTTGTCTGGTTGCCAAGTATGGTTTCCTTGGATATTCCAAAAAAGAGAATCATGGATATGAGAGTGAAAATGTTGGTATAGATTTTGATACGGATGAGTTAAACTTTGGCTTTCATTATATATTCTAATCATATATAAGTGTATCTGATAATCAGGAATCATATAACTATATAATAGTTTGGTGAGCGGAATTTTTCATTCCATGAAAGATTCCGCTTATTTTCTTTACACATTAGGACTGGTTTCCAAAATAAAGCTTATATTTGTGAATGTAACGACGGTACAAACGAATTGGGAACTGAAATTTATTATTAACTAAAAACAAACAGTCATGAAAAAACTAGCCTTTTTTATTTTATTGTCATTGGTTACACTAGGTGTTTCTGCACAATCAAATCTGAAGTGGAATGTGAATGCGGGTATTGGTATGTCAAACTGGTATGGTGATGATACGGATGGTACAGATGCTAAATTTGCTTATAAAGTGGGTATAGGTTTGGAAGTACCTTTTGCTAATACTAATGTATGGTCTTTCCAGACAGGTTTGAATTTTATTTCTAAAGGTGTGAAAGGTAATGGAGTAACTGATGCTTGGGACGTGGTTGATGTGACAATCAACCAGCTTTATCTGGAACTGCCTTTGATGGTTGGTGCTCGGATACATACAGCCAGTAATTTTGACCTTCTTTTCAAAGGTGGTCCGTATTTGGCTTACGGAGTTGGCGGAAAAACTAAAATAGATGGTGTATCCGAGAAAGCTGATACTTTCGGTGATGATGGTTTAAAAAGATTTGATGCCGGTTTGGGTTTAGGAGTTGCTTTTGAATTTGGCAAAATAGTCGTAGGTGTTGAAACTGGCACAAGTTTTACTAAAGTAGCTAGTGGTGCTAGTGCTTATAATCTTTCTGCATTGGCCACTATCGGTTATAAATTCTGACCACAGATATAATCTTATAAATATATAAAGAACGGCTGTTTCTCTTTTAGAAAGAAGCAGCCATTTTTTTTAGATGAAACGTGGTTTATAAAATAAAAGCTATATTTGCAGATTATGATTAAGGACACAAACTTTTTGGATATGGCACTAATAGATAGGGTAAGGGTGATAAAACTACTTCTTTTTGCACTGTTTGTGATGGTAAGAACGGTGGCTCCGGCTCAGAATCAGGTGGATTGGAGTATAAAGGCCGGTATCGGCATGGCAAATATTATAGGTGATAATATGGGATCTCCTAAAGTAAAGCTGGCGTATAAATTAGGCATTGGTCTGGAATGCCCTTTTGATAAGGTCTGGTCTTTACAAACAGGCGTCTCGTTTGTTTCCAAAGGGACTAATCATACGGCTGTTGAAACAGATGGAATTTCGGCTCAGGCGAAGGTAAATGTATCTTATTTGGAATTGCCTGTAATGGTGGCAGCCCGGTTTGCAATGGATCGGAATACTCATATACTTGTTGCTGCAGGGCCCTATGGAGCATGGGGGATTGGTGGTAAAACCAAGGCTTTAGGGCATCGCTGGTCATCATCTTCTACGCCGGATTGGAATACTGGAAATGTGGTTGAAATAGATACTTTTGGCAAAGGCGGACTTGATCTGCGCCGTTTCGATTATGGAGTGGCAATAGGGTTGTCGGTGGAATACCGGCATTATATGATAGGAGTGGAAGGACGGTTAGGGCTGTGCAAACTTCAAAAAGAACTTCAAGGGAAAAATATTACCGGGTTTGTAACAGCGGGATATAAATTTTAAGACGATTTTTTATATGGATTGTAAACACGGATTTTGCAGACTAAACATGACTTGCTTTATATCTGTAAATCCGTGTTGCAATTTGCACTGAGTATGAATAATTAATGATGGAATAAACGAATACCAGTGAATGCCATGGTGATGCCGTATTTGTCGCAAGTGTCAATTACATGGTCATCACGTACAGAACCTCCGGTTTGTGCTATGTATGCCACTCCGCTCTTATGCGCACGTTCTATATTGTCACCAAATGGGAAGAAAGCATCCGATCCCAATGATACCCCCTTCATGGTATCCAGCCATGCGCGCTTTTCTTCGCGGGTCAGTACTTTCGGTTTTTTTGTGAAGAATTGTTGCCAGATGCCGTCAGCCAAAACATCTTCATGGTCGTCACTGATATAGACATCAATTGTATTATCACGATCTGCACGGCGGATTTTTTCTACCCACGGCAGATTCATTACTTTAGGATGTTGGCGCAAATACCATATATCCGCTTTATTACCGGCAAGACGTGTACAGTGGATGCGGCTTTGCTGGCCGGCACCGATGCCGATAACCTGTCCGTCTTTTACATAACAAACAGAATTACTTTGTGTATATTTTAAGGTGATGAGGGCAATAATCAAATCGCGTTTTGCTTCGTCTGGAAAATGCTGGCTTTTAGTTGGAATATGGGTCAGCAGGCTTTCGTCCAGTTTGATTTCGTTGCGGCCCTGTTCAAAAGTAATACCGAATACATCTTTGTGTTCAATAGGTACAGGGCGGTAAGCTGGGTCTATTTTAATTACATTGTATGTCCCCTTGCGTTTGTTTTTCAGGATTTCTAGCGCTTCCGGTGTATAATTGGGAGCTATGACACCGTCTGAAACTTCACGGTTGATGAGGCGTGCGGTAGCTTCGTCGCAAGTATCGCTCAATGCGATAAAGTCTCCGTAAGAAGACATGCGGTCAGCGCCACGAGCGCGGGCATATGCGGTAGCCAATGAGGTAAGTGGTAGGTCGTTTACAAAATAAATTTTCTTCAAGGTGTCATTCAACTCGATTCCTACTGCAGCTCCTGCCGGGCTGACATGCTTGAAAGAGGCTGCTGCGGGCAGTCCGGTAGCTTCTTTCAATTCCTTGACCAGTTGCCAGCTGTTGAAAGCATCCAGAAAATTGATGTATCCGGGACGTCCGTTCAATACTTCGATAGGCAGTTCCCCTTCTTGCATGAAGATGCGTGACGGCTTCTGATTGGGGTTGCAGCCGTACTTTAATTCTAATTCCTTTGCCATAGTTTTATAATATTTCGGTTTATTGATTTTCAATGTGTGACAAAGGTACAAAATAAATGGGGAAGACAGGTTATAAGAACTGTTTTTGGTTGCAAACAACATGGTCGGGTGTTATTGGGGGAAGCTGGGATGTGAGATAGGAATTGCTTTGCGATATGAGAGGTTGTTTAATTTTAAAAAAAAAAACTTTCAAAAGAATGCTGAACAACATTTAAACAGGAACTGAGTTTCATTTTTATTCGGATTTTTGGGTCTGTCGGACTTTGGTGGGAAAGTATGTTTCAGGCTTGATACAACATTTTTCTGTTTTCCTTCCTAAAGTTTTTCAAGAGTGGTAGCATTGGCATCTGTTTTTGCTAACTCAGTTGTGTGTGCTGCGTACCTCGTCCTGTGTTTTCCGTAGCTGTCTTCCCTTCCCTGTCCTGGCTTACGGTGTTTGGTTGCCCCTCCGGACTCGCGCCTTCCCCTTCTTTAGTTCCAGCTCTTCCGTTTTTGTTTACGCGCGTGCGAATATTATAATGTGTCTGTCTTTTTCCTCTCGTGTCCTCCGTTATAAAAACCTTCTTTGTAACACATCTGTGATTCAGCGTATTACAAAAAAGTTTCAGGGAATCCGGATAATTTGTCTTGTGAAAGTTTGCCTGTTAGCGTTAAAAGGTCTACTTTTGCACCCGCAATCGAGAGAGATGCGGCACTTCAGACAGTGTTACTGACTTGGTGAAACAAACGTGGGAGATTTCCTTGATAGTGATCTGCACCTGGTATCTTACCTTAGCGGGGCTAAGGGAGCGAGAACGGATAAGACCTCGGGAGGATGGATGGTCCGCCTTTTATGGAAGTTTCGAAAAAAAACTTTTTCAAAAAAAACTTTCGAAAACATTTGGTGGTTACGATAAAATCTCTTACCTTTGCATCCGCTTTCGGAAACGATGGCAAACAGGAATAAGAGTTCTTTGAAAGATTTAAGATAAACAAACAAGTAGTACAAGCCGGTGCACCATATATATAATATGGTGTACGGAAAAACAAGAACCGTCAATATTTTTATTGTATTGATAGATTTGGAGTCCTTGAGCGTAAAGTCAACTTAAGTGTTGAAAGAATATTTTTACAATGAAGAGTTTGATCCTGGCTCAGGATGAACGCTAGCTACAGGCTTAACACATGCAAGTCGAGGGGCAGCATGGTCTTAGCTTGCTAAGGCTGATGGCGACCGGCGCACGGGTGAGTAACACGTATCCAACCTGCCGTCTACTCTTGGCCAGCCTTCTGAAAGGAAGATTAATCCAGGATGGGATCATGAGTTCACATGTCCGCATGATTAAAGGTATTTTCCGGTAGACGATGGGGATGCGTTCCATTAGATAGTAGGCGGGGTAACGGCCCACCTAGTCAACGATGGATAGGGGTTCTGAGAGGAAGGTCCCCCACATTGGAACTGAGACACGGTCCAAACTCCTACGGGAGGCAGCAGTGAGGAATATTGGTCAATGGGCGATGGCCTGAACCAGCCAAGTAGCGTGAAGGATGACTGCCCTATGGGTTGTAAACTTCTTTTATAAAGGAATAAAGTCGGGTATGCATACCCGTTTGCATGTACTTTATGAATAAGGATCGGCTAACTCCGTGCCAGCAGCCGCGGTAATACGGAGGATCCGAGCGTTATCCGGATTTATTGGGTTTAAAGGGAGCGTAGATGGATGTTTAAGTCAGTTGTGAAAGTTTGCGGCTCAACCGTAAAATTGCAGTTGATACTGGATGTCTTGAGTGCAGTTGAGGCAGGCGGAATTCGTGGTGTAGCGGTGAAATGCTTAGATATCACGAAGAACTCCGATTGCGAAGGCAGCCTGCTAAGCTGCAACTGACATTGAGGCTCGAAAGTGTGGGTATCAAACAGGATTAGATACCCTGGTAGTCCACACGGTAAACGATGAATACTCGCTGTTTGCGATATACGGCAAGCGGCCAAGCGAAAGCGTTAAGTATTCCACCTGGGGAGTACGCCGGCAACGGTGAAACTCAAAGGAATTGACGGGGGCCCGCACAAGCGGAGGAACATGTGGTTTAATTCGATGATACGCGAGGAACCTTACCCGGGCTTAAATTGCACTCGAATGATCCGGAAACGGTTCAGCTAGCAATAGCGAGTGTGAAGGTGCTGCATGGTTGTCGTCAGCTCGTGCCGTGAGGTGTCGGCTTAAGTGCCATAACGAGCGCAACCCTTGTTGTCAGTTACTAACAGGTGATGCTGAGGACTCTGACAAGACTGCCATCGTAAGATGTGAGGAAGGTGGGGATGACGTCAAATCAGCACGGCCCTTACGTCCGGGGCTACACACGTGTTACAATGGGGGGTACAGAGGGCCGCTACCACGCGAGTGGATGCCAATCCCTAAAACCCCTCTCAGTTCGGACTGGAGTCTGCAACCCGACTCCACGAAGCTGGATTCGCTAGTAATCGCGCATCAGCCACGGCGCGGTGAATACGTTCCCGGGCCTTGTACACACCGCCCGTCAAGCCATGGGAGCCGGGGGTACCTGAAGTGCGTAACCGCGAGGATCGCCCTAGGGTAAAACTGGTGACTGGGGCTAAGTCGTAACAAGGTAGCCGTACCGGAAGGTGCGGCTGGAACACCTCCTTTCTGGAGAGGATCCAAAGTAAAGGTTTTTGTTTTTGTACTGCTGTTGTTGTTTATTCAAGATATGATTCCGTATTAAGACGGAAGAGAGAAAGTAAGAAGCCGGGTCTAATGAAACAGACTAGGTTGAACTTAGTCCTATAGCTCAGTTGGTTAGAGCGCTACACTGATAATGTAGAGGTCGGCAGTTCAACTCTGCCTGGGACTACGAATCTTGAGATTCGGGGGATTAGCTCAGCTGGCTAGAGCATCTGCCTTGCACGCAGAGGGTCAACGGTTCGAATCCGTTATTCTCCACTCCATCAGAGACGTAAGATACGAAGATGACCGATCTATGACATATTGTACAAGCAAACAGTAATTTTAGTAGTAAAGAGCTGAAAGTATATATCATCCCGCTGGCACGCAAGTGTGGGCGAATGAATAAGGAAAGTAAAGAAGGGCGCATGGCGGATGCCTTGGCTCTCGGAGGCGATGAAGGACGTGATAAGCTGCGATAAGCTCCGGGGAGGTGCAAATAACCTTTGATCCGGGGATTTCCGAATGGGACAACCCGGCGTGTTGAAGACACGCCACCTGATCATTTCAGGAGCTAACGCAGGGAACTGAAACATCTTAGTACCTGCAGGAAAAGAAAATAACAATGATTCCCCCAGTAGTGGCGAGCGAACGGGGAATAGCCCAAACCGTTCATGTTACGGCATGATCGGGGTTGTAGGACTACGTCGTTGCATGAAGACATCGGAGAAGAACTTTCTGGAAAGAAAGACCATAGAGCATGACAGTTGCGTATTCGTATGTTGTCGAAGCATAGTAGTATCCTGAGTAGCGCGGAGCACGAGGAATTCTGCGTGAATCTGCCGGGACCATCCGGTAAGGCTAAATACTCCCGAGAGACCGATAGCGAACCAGTACCGTGAGGGAAAGGTGAAAAGCACTTCGAACAGAAGAGTGAAATAGTTCCTGAAACCGTGCGCCTACAAGCGGTCGGAGCTGCTTAAAGCAGTGACGGCGTGCCTTTTGCATAATGAACCTACGAGTTGCCTTTGCCGGCAAGGTTAAGTGTGACGACACACGTATCCGAAGCGAAAGCGAGTCTGAAGAGGGCGTATAGTCGGCAGTGGCAGACGCGAAACCAAGTGATCTACCCTTGGCCAGGTTGAAGGCTGGGTAACACCAGCTGGAGGACCGCACCAATAAGCGTTGAAAAGCTTCTGGATGAGCTGAGGGTAGGGGTGAAAGGCTAATCAAACTTGGAGATAGCTCGTACTCCCCGAAATGCATTTAGGTGCAGCCTTGTGGGTTACTGATGTGAGGTAGAGCGACTGATAAGATGCGAGGGCTTCACCGCCTATCAAGTCTTGACAAACTCCGAATGCGCATCAGTTTTACCTCAGGAGTGAGGGCATGGGTGCTAAGGTCCGTGCCCGAGAGGAGAAGAATCCGGACCACCTGCTAAGGTCCCGAAATGACAGCTAAGTTAAACTAACGAAGTCTGACTGCTAAGACAGCTAGGATGTTGGCTTGGAAGCAGCCATTCATTTAAAGAGTGCGTAACAGCTCACTAGTCGAGGAGTCTGGCGTGGATAATAATCGGGTATTAAGTTGTCTACCGAAGCAGTGGGATCATTGAAATGATCGGTAGGGGAGCATTCCAGTCAGCGTCGAAGGCGTACCGCGAGGTATTCTGGAGCGTCTGGAAAAGCAAATGTAGGTATAAGTAACGATAAAGGGGGCGGGAAACCCCCTCGCCGAAAGACTAAGGTTTCCTGATCAACGCTAATCGGATCAGGGTAAGTCGGGTCC